>NZ_LGSU01001133.1 GCF_002260545.1 Hydrocoleum sp. CS-953
GAAAATAGTTGCAGCTATGGCAGAATCTAAATATTTACAATTACGATAGTTATAGTTAAAAACTAATAAGATAAAATCAAAATATAAACTATGACCCAAAAATGAGGTATTATACCTCCCCTTTTAAATAGATGGAAATAATAAACTTTCTTGAAATNCCTATTCCCTATTCCCTATTCCCTATTCCCTATTCCCTAGCGCTATAACTGAAATGACTCAATGCCTAAATCCTAATTGTTTAGAATCTAATCCACCAGAAACCAAATTTTGTCAAAGTTGCGATGAAAAATTAGTTTTAGTCGAACGTTATCGAGCCTTAAAAATTATTGGACGGGGTGGTTTTGGTCGAACTTTTCAAGCTGTGGATGAATTTAAACCTTCAAAGCCTTTTTGTGTAATTAAACAATTTTTACCTCAAGCAAAAGGAACAGAAAATTTATCAAAAGCTGCTCTATTATTTGATCAAGAAGCTGAACGTTTAGATACTTTAGGTAGACATCCACAAATTCCCGAACTTTTAGCATACTTTAGTCAAGATAATCGACAATATTTAGTACAAGAATTTATTGATGGGCAAACTTTACAACAGGAATTAACTTGGTCGGGTGCTTTTGATGAAAGGAAAATTTTGGAGTTGTTAAAAAGTTTGTTACCTGTGTTGGAATTTATTCATGCTCAACGGGTGATTCATCGGGATATAAAACCAGAAAATATTATTAGGAGAAAAAGAGATAACCAATTAGTCTTAGTAGATTTTGGTATAGCGAAATTTGTGACAAAGATGGCTTTAACTGTGACGGGAACTATTATTGGTTCTGAAGGATATGCCCCTCCCGAACAAGCAATGGGAAAAGCAACCTTTTCTAGTGATATTTATAGTTTAGGTGTAACTTGTATTCATTTATTAACTGAAGTCGAACCTGTTAACTTATTTGATGTGGGCGAAGATAAGTGGATATGGCAAAATTATTTAAAGTCGAAGGTAAGTGATAAAGTAAAAAATTTATTGGATAAAATGATTATCAGGGCGACTAAGAAAAGATTTCAAAATCCAAGAGAAATTTTGTCGGTTATTAACCATATTTATCCAATGGAAATAAAGTTTATCCCCCCACCACGAATATTTCCAAAACCAACAGCAACACCAGTTATTATTGACACTTCTCCACCACAAACATTTCTCACATCAATACCAGAATCAGAAATAGGAGAAATATTTTCTTTTGACGTAGTGACTGTCAATAACTTTGGCAAAATAATTAACCGCTCTCCCGCTAGTGCCAGACAAAAAATAGAAGACTTAGGTAATGATATTAAATTAGAAATGGTTTATATTCCTGGAGGAAGTTTTATTATGGGTTCCCCAGAAAATGAACAGGGAAGAAGCTCTGATGAAAGTCCGCAACATCAAGTAACTCTCCAACCTTTTTATATGAGTAAATACCCTATTACTCAAGAACAATATCAGGCAATTATGGAAGAAAATCCTTCTCACTTTGAAGGAAAAAGTCGCCCAGTTGAAAATGTTACATGGTATGACGCAGTAGAGTTTTGCCAAAAGCTTTCTGAGAAAACTGGCAAAATTTATAGACTGCCCAGTGAGAGTCGGTGGGAATATGCTTGTCGTGCCCGAACTTCTACTCCTTTTTATTTTGGAGAAACTATAACGTCTGAGTTAGTTAATTATGATGGTAATTATCCTTATAGTAATGCCCCTAAAGATAAATATCGAGGAGAAACAACCAATGTGGGAATTTTTCCTCCCAATGCTTTTGGTTTATACGATATGCATGGGAATGTCTGGGAATGGTGTCTCGATATTTGGCACATTAATTATGATGGTGCGCCTAATGATGGAAGTGCTTGGGAAACTTTGGGAGATAGTAATATAAAAGTCCTTCGTGGAGGTAGTTGGTACAACTATTCTTGGAATTGTCGGAGTGCCAGACGTTACGAAAATGATGGCGATAATCTTATCTACTACAGGGGTTTTCGGATTGTCTCGTCTACCCCGGAAGTAATAAATTTGTTGGATAAAATGACTGTAGATACAACTAACAAAATATTTCAAAATTATGGGGAAATATCGTCAGTTATTAATCAGACTTATCCAAAGGAAAAAACTTTTACCCCTCCACCACAAATATCTCAAAAATTAACAGTACCACCAGTTATTAACGAAACTTTTCCACCACCAACATTTCTCACACCAATACCAGAATCAGAAATAGGAGAAATATTTACTTTTGAAGTAGTAACTGTCAATAATTTTGGCAAAATAATCCGCCGTACTCCCGCTAGTGCCAGACAAAAAATCGAAGATTTAGGTAATGGCATTAAATTAGAAATGATTTATATTCCTGGAGGGAATTTTATTATGGGTTCCCCAGAAGATAAACCACGAAAATACGATATAGAAAGTCCGCCACATCAAGTTACTATTCAACCTTTTTATATGAGTAAATATCCTATTACTCAAAACCAATACCAAACCATTATGGGAGAAAATCCTTCTAACTTTAAAGGAGGAAACTTCCCAGTAGAAAATGTGACATGGCATCACGCTACAGAATTTTGTCAAAGACTCTGTGAGAAAACTGGAAAAATTTATAAACTTCCCAGTGAAAGTCAGTGGGAATATGCTTGTCGTGCCCGAACTTCTACTCCTTTTTATTTTGGAGAAACTATAACGTCTGAGTTAGCTAACTACAATAGCAACTATATTTATGGCAAAGTTTCTAAAAGTAACTATCGACAAGAAACAACAAATGTAGGAATTTTTCCTCCCAATGCTTTTGGTTTATACGATATGCACGGTAATGTCTGGGAATGGTGTCTAGATATTTGGCACGATAATTATAATGGCGCTCCTAATGATGGAAGTGTTTGGGAAAAAGGAGAAAGTATTAATCAAAGAGTTATTCGTGGTGGTAGTTGGAACGATAACCCTAATCATTGCCGGAGTGCTTTCCGCTTTAACAACTATTTTGATAACTGTATAATTAACTTAGGTTTTCGCGTTCTCTTGTTGCCTAATTTTCAGAAAAAGTCTCAAAATACAGGAGCAATATTGTCGGTTATTAACCAAACTTATTCAACGGAAAAAAAGTTTACCCCTCCACCACAAATATCTCAAAAATTAACAGTAACACCCGTTATTAACGAAACTTCTCCACCACAAACATTTCTCACACCAATACCAGAATCAGAAATAGGAGAAATATTTACTTTTGAGGTAGTAACTGTCAATAATTTTGGCAAAATAATTAACCGCACCCCCGATAATGCCAGACAAAAAATAGAAGATTTAGGTAATGGTATTAAATTAGAAATGGTTTATATTCCTGGAGGAAGTTTTATCATGGGTTCCCCAGAAAAAGAAGAACGAAGATTTAATACAGAAACTCCTCAACATCAAGTTACTCTCCAACCTTTTTATATGAGCAAATATCCTATTACTCAAGAACAATATCAAGTCATTATGGATAAAAATCCTTCTTATTTTAAAGGAAGAAATCGCCCTGTAGAGACTGTGACATGGTATAATGCCGCAAAATTTTGTGAACAGCTATCCGAGAAAACAAGAAAAATTTACAGTTTGCCCAGTGAGAGTGAATGGGAATATGCTTGTCGAGCCGGAACAACTACACCATTTTATTTTGGAGAAACTATAACGTCTGAGTTAGCTAACTATAATGGTAACTTTACCTATAAGGATGCTCCAAAAGGTAAATATCAACAACAAACAACAAATGTAGGTAGCTTTCCTCCCAATGCTTTTGGTTTATATGATATGCACGGTAATGTCTGGGAATGGTGTTTGGATATTTGGCACGATAATTATAATGGCGCTCCTAATGATGGTAGTCCTTGGCAAGATAGGGACATAGATAGTTCTCCACTACGGGGTGGTTCTTGGTACGATAATCCTGAGTTCTGCCGTTCTGCTATTCGTGTTAGTTACTTTGGGCGGGTCTTCCGTTACAACTACTTTGGTTTCCGTATTGTCTGTAGTCCCGATTATTTCTTATAAACATCAGAGCGATCGCTATCTAACTTCTACCTATACCTAAATATACATAGAAGCCTATCTTCAGTAGAGGTAAATTTCATTCTGTGAAGCTCCAAAAAAATCAGGGAAAGAAAGGTATTTTGCCTTCCATTCTCTCTAAAATCGTGATAATATTTATTTTAATGGGGTAATTCNCATCAGAGCGATCGCTATCTAACTTCTACCTATACCTAAATATACATAGAAGCCTATCTTCAGTAGAGGTAAATTTCATTCTGTGAAGCTCCAAAAAAATCAGGGAAAGAAAGGTATTTTGCCTTCCATTCTCTCTAAAATCGTGATAATATTTATTTTAATGGGGTAATTCGCCTCTACTCTTGATTTTTGATTCAACACAAAATGCAAAATTGTTGAGGTTGGTAGATTTAGTTTTGATAGTTGCCCAGCTAAAAAATATAGAGAAATTCACATACCATAAAATAGTCAATCTATCAACCAGTCGAAAAATGAGGAGAGAAAAATTAGTCATTCATCTAAAAGTAAGTTAAGGGCGATCACCTATCAAAACAACGAAACTATAGGTATTTCCACGCTCAAAATTCTTGAAAGCAACAACACTCCGTAGGATTATTTTACCATTTAGATGATTCCAGAACAGAGGCAAGGTGCTAAAAATATTGAAACTTCGTTAGAGAGTGGGAAAATTTGTTATCCAACTAGATTTGGCAATTCCCCTGCCGTTAAATCGGAGATTATAACGGCAGGGGAATTGCCGAGAGCAAATTAAATAAAGCAAATTTGTGGAGGTATCGATTTATTTTATCGGATTTATTTAATCCTGTTTTATTCATTGTGTATAGACAAATTTTACACACACTATTATCATAAAAGTCTGGTCGAAAAGAGGCAGGAAATGATCATAAGTCATTGCTATAAAATTAAACCAAATCAAGAACAAATAACTAAGATAGATAATTGGTTAGAACTCTTGAGGAGACATTGGAATTATGCCCTTGGTCAAAGATTAGATTGGTTAAATAGAACTAGATGTCAAATAGACCGATGCTCAATAATTTCATGTCCTATTGGCGAGATTCCTTGTAGACCAGATTATTATTTTCAGCAATCAGCACTTAAAGAAACACGCGCAGTTATTTCCTGAGTATAAAGAAATTTACTCTGAAGTTCAACAAATTAATTTACAAAGACTAGATCAAGCCTGGAAACGCTGGTTAATTCCTGACAAAACAGGTAAAAGATTTGGTAGACCAAGGTTTAAAAAGTCTGGCAAACTAAGGTCATTAAGCTTTAGTAGAGTTAATCATACTAAGGCAGCAGTTAAGTTTGATGGTAAACAAATTATTATTAGCAGATTTGGTGCTATTCCAGTAATATTTCATAGACAAATTCCAGATGGATTTGTTATTAAAACTGCAACCATAACCAAAAAAGCTGATGGATATTATGTTAGTTTTAGTTTGGAAGATAAGTCAGTTCCTAGTTTAATTCCTACAGATAATATCAAAACTGCCGTAGGTATTGATGTAGGTTTGAAAGAGTTTTTGACAACTAATAATGGAGAAAGTGTTCCTGTTCCAAATTTTTCTAGAAAATCTCAATCTAATTTAGCAAGAAAGCAAAGAAAAATAGCTAGAAAAGAAGTTAGGTCTAACAACTGGAAAAAGGCACAAAATAGAATAGCTAAATTACATCAACATATTGCTAGGCAAAGAGAAGATTTTCACGCTCAATACTGCTCATAAGTTAGTTAAAGAATATGATTTAATTGCTGTGGAAAACCTTAATATTAAAGGTTTAGCTAGAAATAGCAAATTATCAAAATCAATTTATGATGTAGCCAGGGGTGCTTTTATTGAAAAATTGAATGCAGTGGCGGTAAAANCATCAACATATTGCTAGGCAAAGAGAAGATTTTCACGCTCAATACTGCTCATAAGTTAGTTAAAGAATATGATTTAATTGCTGTGGAAAACCTTAATATTAAAGGTTTAGCTAGAAATAGCAAATTATCAAAATCAATTTATGATGTAGCCAGGGGTGCTTTTATTGAAAAATTGAATGCAGTGGCGGTAAAACGCGGTGTTCATGTAAGTAGGGGCGAATGGCCATTCGCCCGTACATCCTCACAATACATCACAAAATTGTTCAAAATGTTGTCATAAAGTACCTAAAACTTTATCAGTTAGAACTCCCGAATTGTCCTAAATGTAAAACTGTTTTAGATAGAGATGAGAATGCTGCTGTTAACATATTAAGTAAAGCATTAAATGAGGTGGGTATCACCTTGTCTGCTTGTGGAGGCTTAGACATTAGTCAGCCTGTGAAACAAGAAATTTCTGAGACTTGGATTCAATTATCTCTGTTTTAGAAGCTCCCGTTATAATCTTTGATTTAACGGGAGAAAACTTCACACGATTCAAACCTAAAACCTAAAACCTAATCTAATTAATATTAATCTAACTCATCAGCGATCGCTCGAAATAAAGCAATTGTTTCTACATCATCAATACTTCTATAAATCTTATTACCAGAACCTGTTTTTACTCCGACAAAATTCTTTTCAGGATTAATATAAAGATATTGCCCCCACGCTCCAGTTGCACAATAATCACCCTTTGAACCTTCAGGAATCCACCAATGATATTGATAACCCCACCCAAAATAACTTTCGTCTGTTGCTCCTGGTTTTAAGTGGGAAGTATCAGGTATTGTTGACTCTTTTACCCAACTTTTAGGGATAATTTGTTGTCCGTTAAAATATCCATTGTGTAGATAAACTAAACCAAATTTTGCATAATCTCTCAAAATACAATTCATCCCACAAAAAGTTACTTCAGTTCCATAATTATCTGTTAACCAATAAGCATCTGATTCTGCTCCCATTGGTTGCCATAATTTCTTCTCTAAATAAGTAACAATATTTTGTCCGGTTGTTCGTTTTACTAATAAACTTAATATCTGACTATTTAACCCCATATAGTCAAAATAATTTCCTGATGGGCATTGAGAAGGATAATTTAAAACTGCCTTTTCCATAGGCTGTATATAGAGAAATA
>NZ_LGSU01001134.1 GCF_002260545.1 Hydrocoleum sp. CS-953
TTGAAATTATGGTTAATTCCTCAATTTTACTTTGTTGATTATATCCATGCTAAAAAATGAATTGGTCTCATCAAGATGTCAGGACTTACGCACCCTCTCCAAGAAACCGGGTTTACTGCCCTGATTATATCAAATCCGTTTGCAATGGAAGTGTTATAAGCTATAAATTCCTGACTCATGTAGGGGCAAACGGGAGTTTGCCCCTACTTTATACAAATGATTTAAATATTTTATATGGCGATCGCCATTAGTTGTTAACTATATGATTTTGAGGTGCTTGTAAACCCTTGATAAATCACCCTGATTTTAATTATTTTATCGCTGAGGATAAGACTAAGTATGATGAAGTTTATGATTATTTTTTTTGGGAATTCACAGACACTTTTAAAGATGTTCAGTATCAGTGGATAATATCAAATCCGCATAATTAGTTACTGTAAGTCCGCAACAACTCAAACAGATTAGAAGGAAGTCATCCCAAGGTTTTAGAGATTGCTTCCTTTCGGTTGCAATTGACTTGTGTTCAACCAGATTCTATATAATATCAAATCCGCTTGCAATGGAAGTGTTATAAGAAACCGGGTTTACAGCGGTTTTCATATGAATAAACCACAATGATACTACCTCCGCGCCTCCTAACTCCGTACGGACGCCCTTATGCAACGTCCCTACCTCCTGACTCCTGACTCCTAACAATGAGTTTAGTGGTCTACTCAACTGAAAAGCGCTGTATGCGAGGTAAATCTTAGTATAATGGGGTATCTCATACAAACCCGGTTTATATGCTCTATGCTCTATTTATACTGATACTAGCGGATCAATTACCAACAAATCGGACCACCATGTTCGTACAAAGCTTTTGTGTAAGGTCCACCACCGTTTTCGCACAAAGCTTTAGTGAGAACAGGTGGCTTAGGTGGCTTAGGTGGCTTAGGTGGCAGGGGTGTGGGTATGGGCTTAGGGAAAGGATTTCCACCGGTCTCACTTCCTGGACAAGGAGCAGAGATGCACACTATGTCACAAGGATCATGCCCGCCTTCTTCACCTATAGCCAAAGTAGTAAAAATAGGCTCCTCATATATTCGCTTTCCACCGCTAATTTGGGCAGCTTCTTCGTCTGTTAACTGCTCTTCAATATCTAGATTTATATCTTCTAGATCGGAAATATTGAGAGCAAAAGGATGATTTAGATTCATACAAAACTCCTAATTTTTATTAGTACAAGAATAGATCAAGTCTGCTATCAGACAGAAGGAACTGCTGCCTGACGTAATTGCTCAGAGGGAGCATAGTCATCTGTGACGACTTGCGGACATCGCCTACAGGCTGCTTTACCTTCTTGCTGCCACCAACGACAATTTCGGCGGATAGAACAAGGCGGTAAATCTTCAGCCACCACAGGCAATTTCTCCACAATTCGCATTGCTAAACGGCAGTCCTTGCCATTAAAATGCTGACAGCCAGATTCCTCACAGGATGCCGCCGTTCTAAAAATCTCCCCTGGGGTAACTGGGCTAGCCTTTGCTATCAGTTCTTCTGTAATGGCTACGGGCTGCTTAAGATAAGCTATCTGGGGTTCCGTAGGTGTTCCACCGACTACACCGAAAACAACACCATTTACTGATTCGGGTCTAGCACTAGGGCAAAGGGTAGTTTTTTCAGCAGTAATATTTTTCATGAATTTAGCCTCCACCAAAATAGTATTTTTGACATTGAAGACTAAAAACTAAGCAAGTTTTTCTTGCTCTGGTGGTACTGCAATTAGCCCAACTACAATTGGCGGACAAATTTTAATTGGAGGGCAAAAAGGCTTAATTGGCTTAATAGGATAACACACAGGCTCAATTGGCTTAATTGGCGGACAAATCGGCTTGAAGCCTGCTACTGTAGGTGTTTTTTGAGCTAATGAAACACTCAGACCACCTCCAATTATTTTGGCTTCATCATCGGATAAAGTTTCTACTAATCCTCTTCGTACTACCGCATTGTCAATGGCATTATCAATTAGGTCATTAATTTCTAATTTATGGCTGTACTTTTTGCTTTCTGCCATTTTGATTTTCCTCCGAATTGTTAACTACTTTTTGTCTATGGAAATAGAACTAGAATTAGAACGAAATTTTGAAGAACTACGAGAACTCAAATCAGATAAAATGATAAAATGTTAATATAAACGTTTTAACTAATCTCTCTTTTACGATCGCTTTCAAGAATGACGGTATCCAGGGGGCTAAAAAGAGACGCAGTTCCTAGCACAAAACTCTCAGGGGGAACAACCGGGCTGAGTTAAATTTGAGTGCTTCAAACAATTTATTTTGTTTGACTATTTTAATATAACCAGAATAATAAGGGAATGGTTGCCAATTTGGCAGATGTATTTGCAAAAAATAGACTAAATTTTATTGGGTTTTTGAAGGCATGAAAAACTACTTAATTCTCAAAAAAGAAGCTATGCTATTTGGAAGTTAGAGGCATTAATATTTTTTAGGTCTACATCTTCTTCTAATCACAGTATTTTTGACATATTTTTGGCTTTGACTTTTGATTTTGTCAACAATTTGCTAGGAGTAAACACACTTCATAATTGTTTACAAACAACCTCTAAAATTAGGCTAAATCTTCGAGTTATTTTTGTCTGAGAAGATTTGTTAATTATTTGTAAAAGACGTTTGCTAACGCAAAGCTTTCCTACGGAATGCTACGCAAACGCTAACATTAATTCGATTAGCATCCCAAGGAGAATCAGCTATAAAGTGATTTAGTCAATTAAATAGCGTTTCTCAAGCTAATGAGGTATAGTTGTTTTTCTTCCTTTCTATTACTACTCTCTAATATAAAATCCGGTTATACAGTAATCGCAAAATTACTTCGTCTTAATACAGATGTTCTATTGAATACGAATTTAAAAATTTAATAGTTCAAATCCAATATTTCTCCTGACTCCTGACTCCTGACTCCGAGCGCGATACGATAACTAATGACCCGGATTCTATATAAGACCTACGGACGTTGCATAAGGGCGTCCCTACCTAGGTATGACATCTTCGACATAAAAACCTTGTTTGACAAGCATTATAGGCTAATTTTATCAGGAGCAGAAGGAGGAAAAAGTTTTTTTATCACTAACAGGACTTACGCATGAGGTACGAAAAACTAGGATTTGAGATTGCTTCCCTGTCGGTCGCAATGACGAAAATACGTTGTATTGCGTAAGTCCTAACTAATTACAGCGGTTGTCCTGCACGGTAGACTACAGTAAGGGCGAATGGCCATTGGCTCCTAGAGGATTTTGGTTGTGACCTGAGGTCATCAATCTCAAAAGCGCTGTAAGCGGACATCAGATAAAATGACGATCACTCCACTTCCAGGTAAACCCGAAAGAGCTATCGCCTGATTTTCTTGTCCTCAAGAAAATAAAATTTAACTATTTGCTATCAACTGCATCTCAGACACCCAAGTACCATGAAAACCATAAGGTACTCGCTGAGGTAAAATCACCCGCCCCACAGGTTCCCCCCTGATATCCTGAGCATCTATCACCAATAATTCAGAACGCTTCTGTTTCTCATCATACACAAAAGTCAACAACCAACCATCATCCTCATCAATAGCACCTATTCTAGGTGCAAACGTCACAGCACCTCCATAACGACCTTCACCAAAATCATGGGGTAGAGACCTACCAGTACCGAAGTCATACTTAATAATTCCATCAAATAATGGTCGCAAAGATGCCATTCTCGAAGTGTAACCATAACGCATTTCCCGCCCTACAAACCTATTATTAATACAAGGAAACTCCGATGGTCTCTTATCTAACATTCCCTCTCTCACACTACCAGTCTTGAGATTAAACGCCCACCCATACATTCGCGGAATATTCTCATCGGGGTCTCTCAAAGTACCAGGATACAAATGAGTCGAACTCATTCGACAACCATACAATACCACTTCATCCCCAGATTCATAAGCATTAAGAATATGATTGATATAGCAAGGTTGAGCTTCAAACCAGCGAATATCTTCATTGTTTCCATACCGAGGTAAGATACCAAAACGACTGGGCACTCCAGTTTCAAACATCCAAGCAGGCAAACCTTGTTCTTCTCGTTGTGGACGGAACCGTAATGGTAAATCCATCAAAATTGTATAATTTTTTGTGATGGCAAAATCGTGAGGACCACTTGGCACAGGTACATTAATAGGTACTGTCTGCAATAGCTCCCCGTTACCAGAAATCACACCGTATTTCACATAAGGAGGCGCATCCAGAGCGTAACCAAAAAATATCAATTCTCCAGTCATCGGGTCAACTTTTGGATGAGCAGTGAAAGCAGAATCTAAGTAACCATCACATAAATAGGGGGCAATTGTTTCTAAACTAGGAACTCTAACCTCATAAGGTAAACCTGCTTCCCAAAGAGCTAATAACTTGCCATTGTGAAAAGTAACCCCATTATTGGCCACATTTTTATATGGACCATAGGGATTATTTATTTGAGGCGGTTCTAATCTACCACTCCAGACAGCATGACCCAAGTCTTTTTCTACTTCAAATCCTCCCGTCCGTACATATCGGTTTCGATATTCTGCCCTACCACCACTAATTCTCACCCCATGCAGCATTCCATCACCATCCATCCAGTCATATTTACCTAGAGGTGCGAATTGAGGATTTGGGCCATTTCTAACATACATTCCTGACAAATCTCTAGGGAGTTGGCCTTTAATTTCCAGGTTGTCGGCAGTTATTTCTTTCCTGACTGGGGCAAAATTACCCATCAGATAGGGATTAAATTTTGTGGTAGTAGTCATTGGGACTTGCTCCTATAGAAAAAGTTAAGGTTCTATTAACAGCTTATGACCACTTTTCCATTCTGTATAGTGTTATAATTCAAAAATTTTGTAAATTTGTACTCATCTGTATTTTCTTTTTTTCCTGTGCAACATTTAACCTACTCAAAGCTATTCACCTTGAATCTTTATAGCATCACCGATTAAAGTGATTGCAGATGAGCTGCAAAGGTCGCAACATAATATTACGAGCGCCGTTCCAATCCCTATGGGCACTATAGCCACATTTCGGGCAATGAAACTTTTTATTTCCACCTAGTTGCTTGTGAACATGACCGCATTCAGGGCAAGTTTTTGAAGTATAGGATTCATTACACGATACTACTAAAACATTATGTCGATTAGCCATCTGAATTAAATGTTGCTGAAACTTATAATGACTCCACGAGAGCATATCTTGTTTCGAGCCGTGCGTTTATTCAGTTTTCGACCAGACTTTACTACCATTTCTGAAGTAGCAAATGTCGGCAGAAAGATGATTTTGTAGTGGTTTACAAGAAATTGTGCTACTTTATTGTGCAAATCCTTAACTAAGCTTTCAATTTTTTCCCTAATGCGATAACTTGCTTTACCGAATAATTAAGGTTTAAAGCCAACTAGATCAAGANAATTATAAATTATCCATTATCAATTATCAATTATTGAAGCATTGCTCGTCGTTGACGTTTCACCACGCTTAAGTCAATGCGACTCATTAAATTATTAGATAGCAACAAAGCCTTTGAATTTTACCCATATCGCCGTTACCGAACTC
Source organism: Hydrocoleum sp. CS-953 (assembly GCF_002260545.1). Taxonomy (GTDB): domain Bacteria; phylum Cyanobacteriota; class Cyanobacteriia; order Cyanobacteriales; family Microcoleaceae; genus Trichodesmium. The sequence goes on from NZ_LGSU01001134.1 coordinate 5,609, forward strand.
AACAATCTTTTCAGAGTCAAATCCCGTCAAAAAGGTACGCACTCCAGGGTCAAGAGCAATAACTTTTGATTGTGAGGTGGGAATTGGTTGTTTATATTCTGGAAAAATACCATACCATTTTCCACGTTTACAGTGCTTTTCAAGTTGATGAACTACATCTTCACAACCAAAACCCAGTAGGGACTTTCCATGGAACGTCCCTACTGTGGTCTACTGAAATGAAAACCGCTGTAAAAACTAATTGAGTAGCATAACTACATTCAGCGGGAAATCCTTCTGGTGAGCGGTAGAGCAATCCCTTAACTTTGGTAGGATACCANGTAAAAACTAATTGAGTAGCATAACTACATTCAGCGGGAAATCCTTCTGGTGAGCGGTAGAGCAATCCCTTAACTTTGGTAGGATACCAGTGGTTTTTCTTGTAGTTACCCACTTTGAACTTGATTACTTGAGACGGTTGACAGCAAGATTTAAACTTAGCTACACCACCATTAGCCATACCTTGTTTGCCAGCATCTACAGCATCAGCGACCGCTTCTTGTAATTGATGCCCAGGCAACTCTTTATATAGTTGGATACTTGACATACTCCCGACGTTGTCCCTTACGGGACAACGTCGGGATTCTTCAGCCTGGGAAACCCTGACTGGTGCGCGTGACAGAGGTGATGTCCTCCTACCATCTTGTGTTTGTACTCTAAATTCAGGAATGTGCGTGATAAATTCGCTGTACTGGTACTACTGAAATATTAAGAGGACAAGCATTTACTGGTGTNGAATGTGCGTGATAAATTCGCTGTACTGGTACTACTGAAATATTAAGAGGACAAGCATTTACTGGTGTGCGCGTGGCTTCAAACCAGTTCTTATTTCACATGGTTTTCAGAGATATTGGTTTTCTGAGACAATAACTCGCCAAACTCAGTTATATTAAAGAATTTAGCTTTTTAATATTTACTTTATAAATTAGCTCTTAAACCACAAGTTAGGGTTCGATCATAATCAATGGGAGAAAAGTGGAAATTAGAGAATAGGAAATTTGCCAAAATGGGTCATTAAAATGGCAATCAGCAATCAGCGTTTCAGCTAGGAGAAAAAGAATTCTCGTGGAGAAGCTCAGACTATTTTGGGCCATAAAATGCCTTTTGCCGACACTGGCTACAATAATAAAGTAGTAGGGCATCTAGCTTAAAAATGTGGGTAAGTTTCAGAAATTAAGACCTCTCCCCCAAATCCTCTCCTGCAAGGCTATGCTTTAAATTCCTGACAGGATAGGGGAGACGAGGGAGAGGAGTCCAATAGGGAAGTGAGGACAAATCTGCCATTTCTCAAATGTAGGACAGAGGTGGCTAAAAGTGAATAAGGCAATGAGTCCCATTTGATTTCCCTTGCTAGCTACTATAGAACCCCTGAAGGGATCTATTTAAAATTAGAGATTGAGAGTAGGGGAGTAGGGGAGTGTGGAGAGATGGGGAGATGGGGAGATGGGGAGATG
>NZ_LGSU01001135.1 GCF_002260545.1 Hydrocoleum sp. CS-953
GAGTAGGGGAGTAGGGGAGTAGGGGAGAAATTAAAATGTATCCTCTTGATCGCCAAATATTTTATTTATACCTAATCATCCTGACATGATATTATACCATTTTGATAAATGTTTGCTACAAATAGGTAGGTGATTTTTTAGGAGTCAGGAGTCAGGAGTGAGGAGTCGTATGGGAATAGTTTTGATGCCATGCAAGTTTTGTTATAATCAGAACTTACGCAGGAAAACCCAGAAACCGGGTTTCTTGTAGACGTCTATTGCTCAAAACAACGATTTATCCTAGAAACCGGGTTTCTTTGCGTAAGTCCTAATAATAATGATTCAAAATTCAGAGGCACTGCTATATCAGTCTCTACTTGTTGCACGAATTAGTAGGGTGGGCAAATGTTAGTTGATTGAACATAGATATCTATTACTCAATATTTGCCCACCTCATTGATACTTGTCAAATTGGCAAATTAATAGGGAATTTCATAAGAAACATCTGATCGCTAATTACTATTTTAACTTCAACCCATATTTTGAGTATACAAAGCACTCCGTGGCAAAACACGTTGTACTTCTTCTACTGTTGTTATCCCTTGAGTCANTCAAATTGGCAAATTAATAGGGAATTTCATAAGAAACATCTGATCGCTAATTACTATTTTAACTTCAACCCATATTTTGAGTATACAAAGCACTCCGTGGCAAAACACGTTGTACTTCTTCTACTGTTGTTATCCCTTGAGTCACCTTTTCAATAGCAGCAGTTCGGAAAGAAACAAAACCATTTTTCTTCAAATAACGTTGCAACTGAGTCATTGTACCTTCATAAATCAATTCGCGAACAGTATCATTGACATCCAATAATTCTACAAGTGCTTCTCTACCAGAATAACCAGAATTGAAACAATTAGAACAACCACGACCCATACGCCATTTTCCTTGAATTTCATAATTGATACTCGGAGTAACAGCAGTCATTGTTTGCACGCTATGACCATTACCATTACCATTACTATTATTCAATATAGAAGCGTAAGCAGATGTGGTATTGCTAACAGCCCAATTGACAGCAGATAATGTTTGTGGCTTATCTAAACCCAATATTTGTAACTCTTCTTTGGTAGGAGTATGAGGTTCTCCACAGTGGGGGCAAATTTTCCTGACTAATCTTTGTGCAACAATACCCAAGAGCGCATCACTCATCAAAGCAGGGTCAGGACCAATATCCTTTAAGCGGGGAATAGCACCCATAGCATCATTAGTATGTAGAGTCGTCAATACTAAGTGACCAGTTAATGCAGCACGGACTGCTGTATCTGCCGTTTCGCGATCGCGTATTTCACCCATCATAATAATATCAGGGTCTTGACGCAAGATAGCCCGTAGACCAGCAGCAAAAGTCATTCCAGCCTTCTCATTAACCTGAGTTTGAGTAATCCCTGGCAATACATATTCTACCGGATCTTCAACAGTAACTACATTAACATTTTCCGTTGCCACCGATAACAAACTGGTGTATAAGGTACTTGTTTTCCCTGAACCAGTCGGACCTGTAAAAATAATCATTCCTTGTGGTTGGCGCAACAAATTTTTGTATACATTCAAACTGCGCTCAGAAAATCCCAACTTCTCTAAACTAGAAAAAGGATTTTTGGAAGTTAGTAACCTAATCACAACTTTTTCCCCACCAACACAAGGAAGGGTGCTAACACGCAAATCTAATCCTACATTAGAATCATCATTCTCTGCATATTGCTCGCTAATTCGCCCATCTTGAGGACACCTACTTTCTGCGATATCCATATCACACATAACCTTAATGGCAACTACTACTCGACGACCAATATCTGCTGGTAGGGTAGTAATATTTCTGAGGATGCCATCAATACGGTAGCGTACTCGCAGACCTTCCCCAGTGGGTTCAAGATGAATGTCACTAGCACGGTTACGCAGAGCGCCGGAAATGATTGTTTTAATCCGACCAATTTGGTCTGCTGCTTGGGAAAGATATAATTCTGTAGTGGCACAGACATCTTCTTCTTCTAACTCTCCAGTTAAAGGGTTAATTAATTGTGTGCCAGAAATAGATTTGGGGTCTATTTTTTCTCTATGAAACCAAGCGCTATAGCTCTTTTCCGCAATAGCAATAATTCTGATATCAGAAAAAGTACGATCGCTCATCTTTTTCATTTCATCAGCACATATATCTATAGGAGAGGCTAAGTAGTAGCAATTGCGCCACAGCAGCAAGGGAATAACTGGGGGTAAATCTTTTTGATCCGGAAATTCTCTAAAGAAGCGATATGCTACTTCTTTATCAAGTAGTTTGAGATTTAAAATTCCCCGTTGATCGACTAAATTTTCTAATGCTTCTTGGCAAGTAATTTCACGATTTCTTAATAGTTGCCAAGCGGATAAAACAGAAGTTGATGTACTCATAATGATTATGAATCAGAAATATTTGAAATAATGACCTGTCCTTAAGGACGAGGTATAAAATAATATTGCATGGAGGAGAAAATACTTTTTGTTCTCCTTCAACTTATGAGACTAACACTGTTGTGATGAAATTAAAACCCATTTATCATTTTGCTCTTGTATCGTAGTCCTGAGAAGGATTTTGCAGAGAATATCTTGAAAAAAGGCCAAGACTAACAGGGAATCAGAGAGCCAAAAAATTTTATAAACTTATAATCATAACCTGATAATTCTTTTTGTGACAATGAATTGATTTTCTGTATATACTGATACAAATTATTTTTTGTTTGATAATAGAGGAAATACTGTGTAATAATTTTCTTAAAACTGCTTCATGTCTCTCTCATTTTCCTATACTTCAGTTACTTTTTAAGGGGGGGGTTATTGAGAAGAACTTGTAGGGTGCGTTAGCGAGAATATCAACAAGTCTGAAATCAAGTTAATATTGCTACTGCTTAACGCACCATTGCAATTTATGGGTAAAACTGGTTTCGTTAGCTGGCTTACCTGAAACATGATTAGCGCTTTTTCATGTAGCTCCGCAAAACACACCCTACTAGACTGACACTTATGCAATGATGCGTTACGACGGATTGTTAAATCACTTTCACACGGAGTAATTGTAGCCGTCTAACGCACCCTACTGGACTGAAATTGTCATGGCCAATTTCGGGGCTGGTTTTTAGGACTGAACGCGCTTATATCAAGGCTCTTGGCTAAACCCGCCCCTACTACCTCAAACTCTCCAACAACTCCTCGGTAAATGGTTTTTCCCCTGCCTGGAGTGCTTTTATCCATTCTTGCCGTTGTGCTTTCTTCTCCTCATCATCAGTCCATTCTAGATAGAACTGAAAATCTGCGATCGCTCCTTCAATATCTCCTGTTAATGCTCTGGCAAGTCTCCGACTATCAAAAATATTGCCATCTTTAGGGCTAAGGGCGACTGCTTTTTCACAGGCAAACATGACATTAGTAGCTTGTTTATCAAGACTGCCCTGACGACAAAGTGTATTCCAATTATCAGCAGAAATTAGATTAGGGTCAATTTTTTCTGCTTGCTTGTAATATTTACAGCAATTTTGGAGGCGCGTGAGCTACAAAGCAAAGACTTCCAGTCTGTTGTAATTTTGGTAACACAAGCATCCTGCTTGTTACAGCAAACGAAGGCTGAACTGCAAAAACTGTACCTCAGCATCCTCAAAAGTGCTGTNAATTTTGGTAACACAAGCATCCTGCTTGTTACAGCAAACGAAGGCTGAACTGCAAAAACTGTACCTCAGCATCCTCAAAAGTGCTGTAACTGTATCTTTAACTTTAGCCTGTTTTAGAAACTCCCTTCCTTGAGATCAAAACTGATCTACTGCCTCATCTTGAGCTTTAACTTTTGGATCGATATTTTGCCAAATAGGAATCAATGCCATTTTGTCAAGTTCTTTTGCTCGTTGATACTTGTCTATTGCTGCCTCAATTTTTCCTTCTCTTGCCAGTTTTCTACCTTCCTGCATCAATTTTTCTGCCTCGAATAATGATTCTGCTCTAACTTTTGGCTTGAGGTTGAGGTTGGAATTCCATTTTAGCCCTTGATTAAATTTAGCTATTGCTGCCTTCAGTTTTTCTGCCTCCCCTTTGCTTTCCCTTGCCAGTTTTTCTCCCTCTATTACCAAACTGAGAGCTGCTGCTTCCTTCCGTTTATCGGTTTGGCAAATTCTGAGTTCTTCTAACTCCTGGGGATGGGAAATTAGGTAATCATTTAACAATTCGCAACCACGCTTGGTTAAATCTTCTATCCCCAAATGTAACCACAATTTTACCGTCTTCCCACGACTGGCAGTAGCAATTATTTCTCCATTAGGGCTAAATTCTACATCGGAGACTAAAGTCTTATATCCTGCTATAGTCTGCAACAACTTACCTTGTCGGTTCCACAATTTCACCGTTTTGTCATTACTTGCAGTTGCAATAGTCTTGCCATCAGAGCTAAAATCTACATCGGATACTGAACTCTTATGCCCTTTCAGAGTTTGCAACAACTCCCCCTGTTGGTTCCACAATTTCACTGTACTATCATCACTAGCAGTTGCAATAGTCTTGCCATCAGGGCTAAATGCTATATCAGAGACTCTTTTTTTATGACCTTCCAGAGTCTGCAACAACTCCCCCTGTTGGTTCCACAATTTCACCATACCATCATCACTAGCAGTTGCCATCCTCTCTCCATCGGAGCTAAAATCTACATCGGATATCCCACTATTATGAGCTTTCAGAGTTTGCAACAACTCACCCTTTTTGTTCCACAATTTCACTGTACCATCATCACTAGCAGTTGCAATACTCTCTCCATCATCGCTCAATGCTACACTATTGACAGAATTATCATATCTTTCCAAAGTCTGCAACAACTGACCCTGTTNGCCATCCTCTCTCCATCGGAGCTAAAATCTACATCGGATATCCCACTATTATGAGCTTTCAGAGTTTGCAACAACTCACCCTTTTTGTTCCACAATTTCACTGTACCATCATCACTAGCAGTTGCAATACTCTCTCCATCATCGCTCAATGCTACACTATTGACAGAATTATCATATCTTTCCAAAGTCTGCAACAACTGACCCTGTTGATCCCATAATTTCACTGTGCCATCATCACTAGCAGTTGCCATCATCTTTCCATCAGGACTAAATTCTACATCAGATACCGAGCTATCATATCCCTGTAGAGTTTGCAACAACTCACCCTGTTGGTTCCATAATTTCACCGTACTATCATCACTAGCAGTTGCCATCATCTTTCCATCAGGACTAAATGCTACGTCAGAGACCAAACTATTATACTCTTGCAGAATTTGCAACTCTTGCCCCTGTTGGTTCCACAATTTCACCGTGCCATCATCACCGGCAGTTGCCATCATCTTTCCATCCTGCCTCAATTCTACATCGGAGACCAAACTATTATGCCCTTTTAGAGTTTGCAACAATTCACCCTGTTGGTTCCACAATTTCACTGTACCATCATCACTGGCAGTTGCCATCATCTTTCCATCAGAGCTAAAATTTACATCCGAGGGGCGATCGTGATGGGCTTCGATAGTTTGCAACAATTCACCCTGTTGGTTCCACAATTTCACTATACCATCATCACTGGAGGTGGCAATAGTCTTTCCATCAGAGCTAAAATTTATATCCGCGAGCCTATTATCATGGGCTTCGATAGTTTGCAACAATTCACCCTTTTGGTTCCACAATTTCACTATACCATCATCACTAGCAGTTGTAATAGTTTTTCCATCAGGACTAAAATCTACATTGGAAATTCCACTATTATGACCTTTCAGAGTTTGCAACAATTCACCCTGTTGGCTCCACAATTTCACTATACCATCACTACTGGCAGTTGTAATAATCTTTCCATCGGGGCTAAAATCTACATGGGAAATTCCACTATTATGACTTTTGAGAATCTGTAATAACTGCCCCTGAAAGTTCCATAATTTTACTGTACCATTATCACTGGCAGTTAAAATAGTCTTTCTATCGGGGCTAAAATCTATATCAGAGATGCTACTATTATGACCTTTGAGAATCTGTAATAACTGCCCCTGAAGGTTCCATAATTTTACTGTACCATTATGACTAGCAGTTGCAATCATCTTTCCATCCTGACTAAATTCTACATCAGAGACTTTATTCTGATCCCTTGGCAAACGGTTAAACTCTCTAAACTCCTCATTTTGCTCACTTTTGTAAACTGCTACTCGTAGAACATCTGTAATAATGCTAGTTTCATTTGTTAATGGAAAACCATTATCTATTTGTTTTTGCCTAGCCTCCATTGCACTAATTAGTTCATCCAAACGCTGACCTAAAATAGAATGCGCTTTAGCTTCATTTGCCTTAGCTAACATAGTTTGCTTGTCTGCCAATCTTCTTTGTTTGTCTGCTCTTCTTCTTTCATATATGGCATCTAAACCAAACACCGTCATTCCTATTGCCAATACTGCCATCACTAAGGCAGCAGCAACTGAACCTCTAACCAGTCGTTTTTGCAACTTTTGTCGTTCTTCCCGCTCCTGTTTTAGTTCTTGTAGTATTCCTACCTCTTTTCTTTGCCGAATAAACCCAACCAAATAATCATGTACTAACTGATAGTGATCTGCTGGATTTTGGGGCAACAAAAATACCAAACCAGAATCTACAAAAATATTTAATACTAACTCTAACTCTGCTGCACTAAAATTACTTTCTTTCACCAACTCTACTTTAGTTTTCAAGGGGCGAGTATTATTTTCATCAGTGAACAATAGTAAGACTAACCAAGCTAATTTTTCATTTTCTGCCCCACAGTCTCTCACCACTTCTGCTAAATATTTATCCACCAATTTTGCTTTAGGATTATCTCCTAATTCTTGATATTTTGCCAAAGTAGTAATATTCTCTCTTTGCAATTGCGCTCCCATAACTTGCAACTCAATCGGACGAATTTTTCCCAACTCCTCAGCTAAGTCTTCTACTAACTTTTCTGTCAGTTCTGAATCTATTTTAAATTGTGATTTTTCTGTTAATCCTTGAATTACTGATTTTGCTTGTGAAGGGGTAAAATTCCCTAAGCAATAAATTACATTTTTACTTAATATATCAT
>NZ_LGSU01001136.1 GCF_002260545.1 Hydrocoleum sp. CS-953
CCCCTAACCCCTCCCAGGAGGGGAATATGGGGAGAGGGGGGAGAAACTACTAAATTAACTGTTTGGGGGATCGAATTTAAAACCTGCTGATACAACCCCAACAAGCGACTTGCCCGTTTTTCATTTACTAAGAGGCGATCGCGAATTGTCCGTAAATGTTCTGGGTTATCGTGAGATTCCCAATTATTAATAATATAAGTCCGAACCAACTCTGCTACATCGGGAGTACAACTATCATTATTTTTAACAATTATTTGACACAACTTTTGAGTTAAAAAAGGTTGCCCACCAGTCAATTTTAAAACTTCAGCTAATACCTGTTCTGGATTTTCTACCCGACTTTCTAAACCAGGAGTTAGGAAATCTTTTGCTTCTGCAAAACTAAAACCTGTTAACTCTATTGCCCTACCAATATTAAAAGGAGTCCGAGTTTTATCAGCAATTAAATTAGAAGGAGTTGCCACGCCAAATAAAGCAAAAGATAATCTTTTATATTCAGGATTTTCTGCCCGTTTATTATGACAAGCACGAATCAGAGCAAAAAAATCATCGGTGGGAAAATCTAGACTAATTAAACTATCTATCTCATCAACAAAAATGACAATATTTTCCCCAACTTCCCGAAGCAAAACTTCCCTTAAAAAATCCCTAAATTGTTGTACTGGAGATAAATCTTCTCTCTCTTTTAACCACGCCCGTCGATTAATACTCAAGTCAAAATTGCTGACTAATTCTTGAATAATACCCCGATACCATTGCTTGGCATTAATTTCCTGACTACCCACATCAGTTAAGTCAATTGCAGCACAGGCAAACCCTTCTTTTTCTAATCTTGCCTTAGTGCGTAACATTAAACTTGACTTTCCCATTTGTCGGCAGTTCAACACATAACAAAACTCTCCTAATTTGAGGGCATCATAAAGATTTTTATCTGCTTCTCGCGTCACATAACTAGGAGCATCAGCAGGTAAACTTCCTCCTACTTGATATTGGTAATTTTGGTTTTGTTTTGTGTTCATNAACCCTTCTTTTTCTAATCTTGCCTTAGTGCGTAACATTAAACTTGACTTTCCCATTTGTCGGCAGTTCAACACATAACAAAACTCTCCTAATTTGAGGGCATCATAAAGATTTTTATCTGCTTCTCGCGTCACATAACTAGGAGCATCAGCAGGTAAACTTCCTCCTACTTGATATTGGTAATTTTGGTTTTGTTTTGTGTTCATGGAAGTTAGGGAAAATTAATTATTATGTTAAGTATAAAATTGTCATTGCGAGGGGTGTTTAGCAGCAGTAATTTTTGTAGGAAAATCTACTCACCCCCGAAGCAATCTTAGTAATTGTCATTGCGAGGGGAGTTTCCCACAGTAACTTTTGTAGTCAACTCAACTGATCCCCCGAAGCAATCTCAGCTTAAATGTTATTATAGATAACCTCTATCCTCCTTCTTTTTTACCAAATAAATTGTCATTGCGAGGGGANATCCCCCGAAGCAATCTCAGCTTAAATGTTATTATAGATAACCTCTATCCTCCTTCTTTTTTACCAAATAAATTGTCATTGCGAGGGGAATTTACCACAGTAACTTTTGTAGTCAAGTCAACTAATCCCCCGAAGCAATCTCGCATAGTTGAATTTTATTAGTTAAAATAATGGGATTGCTTTCCTACGGAATGCTCCGCAAACGTTCCTCACAATAACAAACTAAGAGAAAATTGTCATTGCGAGGGGAATTTACCACAGTAACTTTTGTAGTCAAGTCAACTAATTCCCCGAAGCAATCTCAGCTTAAATGTTATTATAGATAACCTCTATCCTCCTTTTGTCATTTTAATGGGATTGCTTCGTCCCTCGCAATGACAAATTATCAAATAGTTATTATAAGCGTTCATAAAAATATGGGATTATTTCGTCCCTCGCAATGACAAATTATAAAATAGTTATTTCAAACGTTCATAAAAATATTGCCGATATAATTCACATCTGGGAAAAACATTATTGCCCTCTAATTTTACTAATCCTAAACTATCCAATTTATAAGTCAAAAGGGAATCTATATTTACAGATTCCTTTGCCATGACAACTTTCTTAAAAGCTGCTTTGAGTTCAGGATGAGCTTCTAAAGTTGATAACAATTTTTGCAAATGAATGCGATAAATTCCTGCATTAGTTGCTGCTTTTTCTAATAGCTCCGATAAGGTTGAATTTTGATAATTTTTTAAATCAGAAAAAGCTTGATCTAATAAAAATGGATGCCCTCCTACTAAATCAGTTAACTGTGTCACTTGTTCAGCTTGCAAATTTAATTCGTAGATTTCAGTAAGTTGACGTACTTGCTGCAAATTAAACTCTGGTAATTCAATGGATTTTCCCACATTAAAAGGAGAACCATTAATATCTAAAGGAATATAAACTTCTGTGGAATGAACTACTACTAACCGTAACTTTTTCCAGATATTTTTTCGCTTTGCTGTCTCATGCCAAGAACGTAATAATGGCAAAAAATCTTCAGCAATTGGATGTGGAAAAATCAAGTCTATATTATCTATACATAAAACCAATGCTTCTGTTACTTTTGGTAATAAGCATTCTTCAAAATAAATCTTACAATTAATCTTACTACTATCTTCCTCATCCCAAGATTCATGTAAAATTTCTTTAGGCACATTTAATTCACGACCTACACAACGACAAAACCACGACAAAAATTTATCTAAATCTTGAAAATCAGTAGTATCAGCATCTAATAAATTAATAGATGCTGTTTGGTAGTTATGTTTTTTCCCTTGTTCTAAAATTCTATTAGTTAACCAAGTTTTCCCCATTTTTTGAGGGGCTTTAATTCTGATTAAAGAACCTGCTTCTAAAATAGTTTCATCACAAATAGATTCAATGGGTTGTCGCTCAATATAAATAGTTTTTTCTGCTTCTTTTTCCGTTTCCGGTATTTGAGCGATCGCTTGCCAATCAAAACCTAATTTGTCAGATATTTCAGTAAAATTTAAGAAATCTACAGGTTTACCATTGAGAAAATTAGAGACAGTTGAACGACTAAAACCTAACTCATTAGCGAGAGCTTTTTGACTAGGAAAATTATTACGTTGAACAGCAGATTGAACTTTTTCCAGATATTCTGGTGCGACTCTCAGGGATCTAGAAGACATAACTTAGCTATAATAAAAGCTGAATAAATCTATAAATACTTACCCCACATTTTAGCACTACTCAGTCATCAGTCTAGAATTTTTGATTAAGTCAGTCACAAGTCAGACAAATTATTTTATATCAACAAGCTGAAACTCAATCATCTGTATATTTTAATGAAATTGTAGAAGAAAATAAGGAATGAACAGAGGAGTTTCAACTATGACTATATCTAATAATAATCAAAACTCTACCCTTAATAAAATGGAACAAATGTTTATTAAAGAACGCCTGCGTCAAGCAAGATTGAGCTTTAATACTGCTCTAGGCTTAACTATAATTAGTGCCATTATTAGTGTAACAGGTGTAGGGCTTTTACTATCAGGAAAAACTTCTGAAGGAACAGCCACAACCGCAGGCGGACTTGCATCACAAATTGTTAGTGTTAGCTTACTAAAAATGACTCAAGACAGTAATGAAAGACTTGATAAAATAGCCACCGAATTTCTAGATGAAGACTAGAATAAACCAAAAGTAGGGTGGGAAAATATTTATCCTCCCTACAAAAATTACATGAGACATTTGTGAAAAAATACTAACAATTAAGTAGTTAAGTCTAATTAAATGTTAAAAAAAATGTAGGGGTAGGTTTGACTGAAAGCCTTGATTTAATAGATATCTAATTCTCAAAACCTAACCTCTCAATATTCCATTTATTGATCCTTACCTACTTATGGAAAATGAACAATAATTATCAAGTCTGGAAAACGGCAGAACTTTCACAAAAATATCTTTCTGGTGTCAGAAGTGCCATTCCTTTAGCTACTGAACAAATTGAGATTATCTTGAGAATTATTCAGACAACTAAATCCCAAGTAAATAACTTTTTAGACTTAGGTTGTGGTGATGGTATTTTAGGTCAGGCAATTCTCAGTCAATACCCTGATTCTCAAGGAGTATTTTTAGACTTTTCAGACGCAATGATTGAAGCTGCAAAAAGCAAAGTTGCTGATAATTATCAAGGTAATTCTGAATTTATTATTCAAGATTATGGTCTGCCGGAATGGGTAAATAAAGTTCAAGAAAAAGCACCATTTGATGTAATTGTGTCAGGATTTTCAATTCATCATCAACCAGATACCAGAAAACAAGAAATCTATCAAGAAATTTACCAATTATTACAGCCTGGAGGATTATTTTTAAATTTGGAACACGTTGCCTCACCATCTAAATTAATTGAGCAATTATTTGATGAATTATTTGTTGATTCTCTCTATGCTTTTCATCAAAGTCAAGACACAAATAAATCCAGAGAAGAAATTAATAGGGAGCATTATAACCGCCCAGATAAAACAGCAAATATTCTTGCTCCTCTAGAAACTCAATGTGATTGGTTACGAGAGATAGGTTTTATCCATATTGACTGTTTTATGAAGTTATTTGAAATTGCTTTATTTGGTGGTATTAAACCAGAATTAAAAGTAGAAATATAGTAATTTTATTATTAATTTTAAATCTCAAATATGAATAGACTCTGGTGGAGCTTTCAAAGTATATATCTGAGTTTCTGTAGCGATCGCCTGTCGTATATTGAAAGGTAGTTGCAACATACCCAATAAAGAAATACCATCCATAAGTTTAAAACCACCTGTAGTTTTTTCTGCCAACAAACGGTCTACTTTTTCTGGGTTTGGTGTAGAGGAAAATTCTTTTTCAGAACAAATAATAAACCCTAGCGGACATCCATAACTGGTAGAATAAGGAATAAAAGAACTAACATAACTAAAAACACTTTGTAAAGTTTTAACTACACGAACATGAAGATACATTTCAGCAGGAGAAGTTGAACCTGCTTGTATTATAAACGAGCCATNTAATAAACCCTAGCGGACATCCATAACTGGTAGAATAAGGAATAAAAGAACTAACATAACTAAAAACACTTTGTAAAGTTTTAACTACACGAACATGAAGATACATTTCAGCAGGAGAAGTTGAACCTGCTTGTATTATAAACGAGCCATCAGCAGACAAAACTTGGCGAATTTTTTCAAAGTATTCTTGAGTAAATAAAGGAAAAGATGGACCAGACTCAATAGGATCTGTCAGGTCAGAAATAATTACATCCCAAGTTTCTGAAGAAGACTCTAAAAAATTCTGAGCATCATCAATAATTAATTCTACACGGGGGTCTTCAAAAGCATTTTGGTGCATTTCGGGCAAATACTTTTTGCAAGCTTCTACAACTTCCCCATCTATATCAACCATAACTACTTGCTCAACAGTTTTCCAGCGTAATACTTCTCGTATTGTTGCTCCTTCTGCTCCTCCAAATACTAAGACTTTGTGTGGAGACCCATGAAAAATCATAGGTGGATGTACTAAACTTTCATGGTAGAGAAATTCATCTTCGGTGCAAGACTGCCACTTACCATCTAATATTAAAGCTTTACCATAAACACCTTCGACTATATACATTTCCTGATACTTGGTTTTTTGATAAACAAGAACTTTATCAATACCATGTTTATAAATATCCCAGGGTGTAATTTGTTCAGAAAAATACAAATCTGTATTAAGATTAGCACCTGCCATTGATTATTTTCCTCCGGATCGGTATTTAATTATAGCATTTTGAATAAGGAATAAGGATCAAAGGAAACTGTCTGAATAATTTTAGACTTAACAACAGTTTCCTACTTGATGAAGTACATATATTCATAGTTTTAGGGAGTAGAAAATATGGGTCTAAAAAATATTTACCCCTTCAATTTTACCACATTAATCTGGAATCTCCTTTAACAACTGCTTATATAATTTTGAGGCAAAGATAAAGGGATATTTCAATTTCCAGATTCTCTTTTTCTTATCCAACCAAGAAAGGTTACATAGTAATCCTAAATGATTTGTGAGAGAAATCTGTAGGGGTTTGGTCTCCTTTCCCCAAGCATAAATAGGATTTGGAAAACAAACCCCTACGATAAAATCTTACAACCTATGAGCAGATTGCTATATTTTTTCTAATGTTGGTATTAAATATTGAGTCAAGGTAAAAGCATCTACTCCTAATTCTGTTCGTTCTTTTGCTGCTAATATTGCTGCTTGGGCGTGCCACCAAACTGCTGTTTTTACAGCTTCGAGTGGAGGAATTTTTGTTGAAGTAATAGCTAATAAACCTCCGACTAATCCTGTAAGTACATCTCCACTTCCTCCTCTTGCTAATGCGGGAGTGCTTTCTGGATTTATCAATATTTTTTGACTATTGGCAATAATTGTTTTTGCTCCTTTTAAAACTATGACAAGGTTACTATTTTCAGCANCAAACTGCTGTTTTTACAGCTTCGAGTGGAGGAATTTTTGTTGAAGTAATAGCTAATAAACCTCCGACTAATCCTGTAAGTACATCTCCACTTCCTCCTCTTGCTAATGCGGGAGTGCTTTCTGGATTTATCAATATTTTTTGACTATTGGCAATAATTGTTTTTGCTCCTTTTAAAACTATGACAAGGTTACTATTTTCAGCAGATTTTTGAGCTGCTAATATCCGATTATTGAGTTGATTTACTAAGTGAGGAAATAGACGTTTAAATTCTCCTACATGGGGAGTAATAATTGTTGGTGCTTGACGTTGATTTACTAAAGAGTTGTTGGCTAAATTTCCACAAATATTTAAAGCATCAGCATCTAAAACTAAAGGACAATTTACAGATAATATTTTTTCTATTATAGATGCAGGTTCTATAGTTAAACCAGGTCCGCAGGCAATGGCATCAAATTTACTTAAATCTATATCTTCTGGTAATTCTTTTATTGCTCCAGTTTCTGTTTCAGGGCAACCAATAATTAGTGCTTCTGGTAAATGATTATTTAGTATTGATTTAATTGATTCTGGTACAGCAATTGATAACATTCCTACACCTGTTGCTCTGGCAGCTAATCCTGTTAAAATTGCTGCGCCACTATAACGAT
>NZ_LGSU01001137.1 GCF_002260545.1 Hydrocoleum sp. CS-953
CTATTAATTAAATCATAATGAATATAGTTTTATACCTCAAAATATTTCCTCCTTGCGGCGAACCTTTAAATCGGGGTATAAGTAAAGCTGTGGATGGTTTAGCTTTTGGGTTAACAGAGTGCGGAAATAAGGTAACTATCTTATGCGAAGGATATCAGGATAATTTTATAAAAACTGAGAAAGGCTATGAAATTAAATGTTTTGCTAATCTATCTAAAAAAGGGGCAATTTTTTCTCTGGCATCTGGCTTAAAAAAATATATTCAAGAAAAGTCTAAACCAGATTTAGTTGTTATTAGCGGTATATTTAATCCTAGTGCTTACTCTCTATCCCGCTTTCTAAAAAAGTGTGGAATTGATTATATTGCCTGGCCTCACGACCCCTATAATCCTGATATTTTTAGCAAGAAATCATATCTAAAATTCCCTTACTGGTATTTTCTAGAAAGACCTATGTTAAGGCAAGCAAAAGCAGTACAAGTATTAGATATTCGTCATGGAGAATTTCTCATAAATTTAGGTGTTAATACGTCTATTATTGAACTACCTAATGGTTTTCATCCAGAAGATGTTTTGCCAGAATCAAAATTAGAATGGCGACAGAATACTCCTGCAAAATTGTTATTTTTAGGTAGAATAGATGCTTACAATAAAGGGTTGGATTTACTTGTGGAAGCTTTTGCAAAAATTGTCAGAAAAAAAGATACTAGCTCTAAATATAAATTAATAATTCAAGGTCCTGATTTTGGAGACAGAAAAATGCTGGAAGAAAAGGGTAAAAAACTTTTGATTTGTGACAATTTATCTTTTTTAAATCCAGATTTTGATGTTTCTCCTACTTCCATAATTGCTAACTATGATATCTTTTGTCTACCCTCCCGTTTTGAAGGTTTTGGTTTGTCTGCATTAGAAGCAATGCTGGCTGGTAGAGTATTATTAGTTTCAGAAGTTGGGGGTATAGCATCTCATGTAAAATCTAGTGGCTGTGGAGTAGTTGTTCAGCCAGAAGTAGCTAGTATAAAAGAAGGTTTGGAAGAACTTTTAGAACGTCGTTCAGAATGGGAAGAAATGGGAATGGCAGGAAGACGTTATGTACTGAAAAATTTACAGTGGAATAAAATTGCTGAGAGGGCATTAGATNGTTGTTCAGCCAGAAGTAGCTAGTATAAAAGAAGGTTTGGAAGAACTTTTAGAACGTCGTTCAGAATGGGAAGAAATGGGAATGGCAGGAAGACGTTATGTACTGAAAAATTTACAGTGGAATAAAATTGCTGAGAGGGCATTAGATAATTATAAAAAAGTATTATACTAATATATATAGGATTGATCATTTCAGTTATCAGTTATCAGTTATCAGTTATCAGTTATCAGTTAACCTCCGACTAAAGTCGGAGGCTTGAAATACTGAGTTAAATATTTTTTCCATCCCCTTAAAAGGGGAGGCGCATACCCTCATTTTTTGGTAAAAAACTAAGAATACATAAAAAATATGGTAGTGGTAAATAAGTAATGATTTTTATTTATGAGCATAAATATCCATTATCAATTAATGAAATATTTAGGGCTTGCTGATTAAATCTCAAAGCATTGACAGGAAATAAGGTGTCTTTTTATGTCTGGAAAAAGTACAAGGTTTTCCTTCTAAATAGCTGCATAAAGTGAGGATTTTTAGTTGGCGCGAGGCAGAAAAATTAAGGGATAATTATTCCTCCTGTCTCCTGTAAATTTCCCATTCATCCTGAATCCTACCCTCATCCATAATACTTTTTCAGTAAACCCTATTTAGAACTACCTTTTTTTCATTGATACTTAATTTAAAAATCAGCACTACTAACCAATACTAAAAAACTCAAATTATTATGGCTGTTTCCCATGACGCTTTCAGATTACCCCTAATTATATTTTTTTTATTTATAACCCAAATATGACTGCTATAGTTTGAATGAATTTATTGAAAAAATTATGCGCATTTTAAGTATACATAATCGCTATCAAATTCGAGGTGGGGAAGATGAATCTCGCGAGGCAGAACAAAGATTATTAATAGAAAATGGTCACGAAGTTGATGTTTATGAAGATATGAATGATCGCGTCCCAGAATTAGGTAAAATTCGTGTAGCTATTAGAACTATTTGGTCACAAGAAAGCTATAAAATAGTTAGACAGAAACTCAAACAAAATTCTTATGATTTAATTCATGTCCAGAACTTTTTTCCCCTTATTTCTCCATCGGTTTATTATGCTGCTAAAGCAGAAGGAGTTCCAGTTGTTCAATCTTTGCGTAACTACCGCCTGATGTGTGCTAATTCCTACTTTTTCCGGAATGGACTGGTTTGTGAAGATTGTATGAATAAATTTATCCCTTGGCCTGGTATAGTCCACGCTTGCTATCGGGAGAATCGGGCAGGTACTATGGTAGTAGCAGCAATGCAAACTGTACATCGTATCTTGCCAACTTGGATGAAGATGGTGGATATTTACATTACTCTCACGGAGTTTGCCCGTCAGAAGTTTATTCAGACAGGTTTACCAGCAGAAAAAATTGTTGTTAAGCCTAATTTTGTCTCTACTAACCCCGAAGTGGGAAAAGGAAAGGGAGGATATGCTTTTTTTGTGGGGCGTCTTTCACCAGAGAAAGGATTGGATACTTTGTTGGAGGCTTGGGAATATTTGGGAGAGAAGATACCTTTAAAAATAGTTGGAGATGGTCCTTTAGCATCCAAAATCCAAGAGGCTGCATCCAGACTTCCTAATGTAGAATGGTTAGGTAGGCGAAGTTTGCAAGAAGTTTATGAACTGGTAGGAGAGGCAAAGTTTTTGGTTTTTCCTTCTCAATGGTATGAAACTTTTGGGCGAGTGGCAGTTGAGGCTTTTGCGAAAGGAACTCCTGTTATTGCTGCTAATATTGGGGCAATTGCTGAATTGGTAGACTCAGGTTGTACTGGTTTATTATTTCGTCCAGGCGATCGAGAAGATTTAATTAGACAGGTAGAATATGCTCTGGCTTATCCAGAAGAATTAAGAAAAATGCGTTTGAAAGCTAGGGCTGAGTTTGAGGCAAAGTATACTGCCCAAGAAAATTATCGGCAGTTGATGGATATCTATAAGTTGGCGATCGCTTCTAAAAATTTAACTTAATTGGTTTATAGATAAAAAATGACAAACTACCCACCTTCTTTAACTCCCCCAGGCAAAACCAGTGTTTTAGGCATAGGAGTTAGTCACAGTAATTACTACGACTGTACAGAATTTATTATTAACTCTGCTAAAGTAAGACAATCTTGTACTGTTGCTCCGACCCCAGTACATGGTATTATGACTGGTTATCTCGATCCAAAGGGTCATGGCGATCGCCTGAATCAATTTACTCTAGTTGTTCCTGATGGTCAACCTGTACGTTGGGCAATGAATTTATTACGCAAACCTGATCGGCCTCATCTGAGCGATCGGGTTTATGGTCCGACGTTAATGTTACATCTTTGTGCTGCAGCAGCTAATGAAAATATTGGTATTTTTCTCTATGGCTCAACTCCTCAAGTTTTGGAAAGTTTGCAGCAAAATCTTCAAGACAAATTTCCTAACCTAACTATTGCCGGAACTATTTCTCCACCTTTTCGCTCCCTAACTCCAGAGGAAGATGCTGAATATATTCAACAAATTAAAGATTCTGGGGCGGGTATTATATTTATTGGTTTGGGTTGCCCTAGGCAAGAGGCTTGGGCTTTTGAAAAAAGTCAAAATTTAGATTCTGCTTTAGTTTGTGTGGGTGCTGCTTTTGATTTTCATGCAGGTAATGTTCCCCAAGCTCCATCTTGGATGCAAAAAGTTGGTTTGGAGTGGCTTTTTCGTTTGCTACAAGAGCCTACTCGTCTTTGGCAACGTTATATATTGTTAAATCCTCTCTATCTAATTCTTTTGTCGCTTCAGTTAATGAGGCTACTCCCTCTCAAGACTCCATTGAAAAAAGATTTTTCTTAACTTTGGGAGTTTTCCAATTATTTTTCCCTGGATGGGGATTTTAATTTTACTATTGCGTATGGAGAAATGGAAAAGTCACATCTGAGAATATCTAACTTTCTCAACCAAATACTGAGAAATTTTCTGCTAACTTCGGTATGAGTAAAATCCTTTNTTCCAATTATTTTTCCCTGGATGGGGATTTTAATTTTACTATTGCGTATGGAGAAATGGAAAAGTCACATCTGAGAATATCTAACTTTCTCAACCAAATACTGAGAAATTTTCTGCTAACTTCGGTATGAGTAAAATCCTTTCATTTATATATGCTGCTGCCCAGATGCAAATTTTAATTTTTACTATTGCGTATAAAGAAATAGTATCTTCATTTTATTAAGCACCACGCTAAAAATGGAAAAGTCACATCTGAGAATATCTAACTTTCTCAACCAAATACTGAGAAATTTTCTGCTAACTTCGGTATGAGTAAAATCCTTTCATTTGTATATACTGCTGCCCAGATGCAAATTTTAATTTTTACTATTGCGTATAAAGAAATAGTATCTTCATTTTATTAAGCACCACTATTTAGGAAAGACAAAATATGTTTGTTGGTACAACAGAAGCTGCTTCTCTATTAAATATTTCTGTTCAAAGAGTCCGAGTTTTAATCAAAGAAGGTCGGATTCAAGGAGCTAGAAAAATCAATGGTCGGACTTGGGTAATTCCTTTATATCAAGGAATGCCAAGAATCTCCAGCAGGAAACGTGGTCCTCAACCAAATTGGCATTCCTGTCGGCATTGTGGCAAAAATACCATTCATTTTGATCGTAATAATATTTCTACTAATAAAAAGGAGAAAAATACCGATCTTGATGTGATGTCTGTCAAAAGAAGCTCTAAGAATTTAGCCAAAGGTCACGAAATAGAGATTCACGGTCCCTGTAAAATAGTTTATCGACCAGAAAAGCCTCACTCTTGTGGAGCGACAGTCTGGATTGAGACCTTGGCAACGGCCACAGTATTTAACTTTGATGGTACAGTGGAGCGAGTGGACAGTAGGTGGATTTGGGAAGAAGAGGAAATGTGGAAAATCAATAAGAAAAATATTGAGGAGCTAATTCAAGAAGCTTCTTAATACGCGCCATCCTTAGCCAAAACAACCTTGACTGTCTTGAGTAAAATCTGGAAATCCATTGCCAAGGACCAATTATTGATATAAGTCATATCAAGGCGGAAGGCATTCTCAAAATCAAGAATATTTGAGCGACCCGATACTTGCCACAAACCTGTAATTCCTGGCAAAACATTTTGTCGTGCAAAATGGTGTGGTTTAAAACATTCAACATCTCGTAATGGTAGTGGGCGAGGTCCAACCAAACTCATATTACCTTTCACTACATTAATTAATTGAGGCAGTTCATCAATACTATAGCGCCGGAGAAACTTGCCAACTTTAGTAATGCGCGGGTCTTCTTTCATCTTGAATAGCACACCATCTTTAGTTTCATTTTTCGCCTCCAACTCTTTGATTAATTGATCGGCATTAACTACCATCGTGCGGAATTTCCAAACTTTAAAATGTCGCCCTCTCAAACCCATCCGAGTTTGTTTATAAAATATTGGTCCTGGAGAATCTAGGTAAATAAGAGCTGCAATGAATAATAGTAGAGGAGCCGCTAACAAAATAAACAAACCTGAAGAAAGTAAATCAAAACTACGCTTTATCCAATAATCAACACCTACAATTGCTGGCGGACTTAAATGAATTGTGGGTATCCCACCAATCATCTCTATTTTGGGTATTTGAGTGGGAATACTTAAACCAACTGGTAAAATCCGTAGATGAATACCTGCTGTTTTTACGCTCCAACAAAATTCCATGTGGTCTGGAATTGAGTGCCAAGAACAGACAAAAATTTCTCCCACTCCTTGCTCAGATATCTCTTCTAAAATATCTTGCCAGTGACTGCAATTTTCTTTAGTAGATACATCTACTTCCCCTAAGATTTCATATTCGTTATTACTGACTAACTTCAGAGCAATGTGTGCCACTAAAGTATCCTGATGAGTACCCACTAAAAAAATTTTCTGGCGGAGAGAACCTCGTCTGTGAATTATTGTAATAGTTGCTTCTACAATTAAACGAGCTGTCAGTACAAATATCAGATTAAATAACCATGCCAGTAAAAAAGTAGAACGAGAAAAAATTGCCTCTGGTTCGTAGAGGAAAGCTATAAATAGTACAATTACTTGGGCAAAAGTAAGACTTTTGATTAACCTAAAATATTGATAACGATTTTGATGCTCTCCATAAAATCCAGCAGCAGCAATACTATTAAGTGTAATTAGTAAAATTGGTAGTAAAAATCCTGGTTTATTTACAGAATTTCCGACTAAATCGAAAGATGAAATTACTTGAAAAGTCTTGAGATTACTGCTCATCCACTGAGCAGTTTTCCAAGCAAGAGATATTAAAGTTCCATCTAGAAATACAAATAAAATTGTACGCAACCAACCAACTATAGTACCGTGACTAAAACTGAAAATTCTGTTAGGAGCGCGTTGATCTAATTTACTTTTTTGAACATCAGAGGTTATGGGCTTTTGTGAATCCAGCATTTTTTTTATTATCCTTAAATAGTTGGCAATATCTATATTTATTTTTGTGGAAATTAAGTTACTTGAAATGCACCCTTTATCTCATTTTACTATCTGATACTACTGGGTAAAGTAATTATATAAAAAATTACTTACCTGTATTCAGTTGCCAGTAAACAGTTACTAATTACAGGTATTAAGTCTTACCGCACTTTGCGCGAATAGTGAGGTACAGTTTTAATATTATTTTTTCCCGATTCCCTACTCCCTAATGTCGCAGAATTTTTGACCTCATCAACTTGAAAACTGCTGTAAGATGTCATACTGTGCAATAAATTCAAGGGGAACTAAGAAAGACAGATTTTTTTGAGGGTTCCCAGCAATCAGCTTTAGTCCAAGAGACAATTTTCCCAGCAAATGATTTATTATCAATATAGTATAGATAGTTAAAAGAAAATAGAATTTCTTGCCTTTGATTTTTGGGAATAAATACTTATCTGTTTTGTAAGCATTCAGCTATTAAGTTATTTATTATCTGCTTATCTGCCAACGTTACGTTGTAAAGCAGTTATTCTC
>NZ_LGSU01001138.1 GCF_002260545.1 Hydrocoleum sp. CS-953
AGTAAATATAGAAAAGTTTTTGAGAAATGGTATTATAGGGAATCCCGCGTCGGGAGGATGTCAAGTTTAAGAAACTATAAGCATTGAAATACATTGTTTTTTTAGTGAACCTAACTCTCCATAAGGGTAAGAGTATTGCGTCAAAATCCCCTCAGCATAAATATCTAAATTGTAGAATTAGTAATATAAACTCGGAGGACACCTAAACAATGTTAGAAAACTATCAAAATCATCTACAACAACGAGCAACCCAGGGTATCCCACCCCTCCCACTAGATGCTGAACAAACATCAGAATTATGTGAACTGCTGAAAAACCCACCAAACGGAATAGAAGAAAAGTTGATGGGATTATTGCGCGATCGCGTACCGCCAGGAGTAGATGAAGCAGCTTATGTCAAAGCAGGGTTTCTTACAGGTATTGCTAAAGGAGAAATTACCAGTCCCCTAATATCCGCTACCTATGCAGTGGAATTATTAGGCACAATGGTTGGTGGATACAACGTTCAATCATTGATAGACTTGCTCAAATCAGAAAATTCTGAACTAGCAAATACAGCAGCTAAAGCTTTAAGCAAAATTCTGTTAGTCTACGACGCCTTCAACGACGTTATAGAATTGGCAGAAACCAACCCCTTCGCCAAACAAGTAGTAGATTCTTGGGCAGCAGCAGAATGGTTCACCACTCGTCCCCAACTCCCAGAAAAAATAACAGTCACAGTCTTCAAAGTTCCTGGGGAAACTAACACCGACGACCTCTCACCTGCTCCCCACGCCACCACTCGCCCCGACATTCCACTCCACGCATTAGCGATGTTAGAGTCGAAAATTCCAGAAGGGTTAAAGACTATTGCCGAATTAAAACAAAAAGGTCATCCAGTTGCCTACGTTGGAGATGTTGTCGGTACAGGTTCATCCCGGAAATCTGCCTGTAATTCCATGTTGTGGCATATTGGCGACGATATTCCTTTTATTCCCAATAAACATTCTGGTGGTTATATTTTAGGAGGAAAAATTGCTCCTATTTTCTTCAACACTGCTGAAGACTCTGGCGCGTTGCCTATCGAATGCGATGTTACCAAAATGGAAACAGGAATGGTAATAACTATTCATCCCTACAAAGGGGAAATTACTAACGAAGCAGNATTCCATGTTGTGGCATATTGGCGACGATATTCCTTTTATTCCCAATAAACATTCTGGTGGTTATATTTTAGGAGGAAAAATTGCTCCTATTTTCTTCAACACTGCTGAAGACTCTGGCGCGTTGCCTATCGAATGCGATGTTACCAAAATGGAAACAGGAATGGTAATAACTATTCATCCCTACAAAGGGGAAATTACTAACGAAGCAGGAGAAATAATTTCCACCTTTACCCTAAAACCAGAAACTATACTCGACGAAGTACAAGCGGGAGGTCGTATTCCTTTATTAATTGGGCGTACTCTCACTGACAAAACTCGTAACGCTTTGGGATTAGAAACCAGTTCTGTATTCACCCGTCCCCAAGCACCAGCAGATACAGGTAAAGGTTTCACCTTAGCACAGAAAATGGTAGGTAAAGCTTGCGGTTTACCAGGAGTTCGTCCGGGAACAGCTTGTGAACCATTGATGACAACAGTGGGTTCTCAAGATACCACCGGGCCAATGACGCGAGATGAAATGAAAGAACTCGCTTGTCTTGGTTTCAGCGCTGATTTAGTAATGCAGAGTTTTTGTCATACAGCAGCTTATCCCAAACCAGTAGATATTAAGACTCACAAACAGTTACCAGATTTCTTTTCTGCTCGTGGTGGGGTAGCGTTGCGTCCGGGAGATGGAATTATTCACTCTTGGTTAAACCGGATGTTGTTACCGGATACAGTCGGAACAGGTGGTGATTCTCATACCCGTTTTCCTCTGGGAATTTCATTTCCTGCGGGTTCTGGTTTGGTAGCGTTTGCAGCAGCTCTGGGTTTAATGCCATTGGATATGCCAGAATCTGTTTTGGTTCGCTTTAAAGGTAAGTTACAACCGGGCGTGACATTGCGGGATATTGTGAATGCTATTCCTTATGTGGCGATTCAAAAAGGGTTATTAACTGTTGCGTTGGAGAACAAGAAAAATATATTCTCTGGACGAATCTTGGAAATGGAAGGTTTACCAGATTTGAAAGTTGAGCAGGCGTTTGAATTGACAGATGCAAGTGCAGAACGTTCCTGTGCTGGTTCCACAATTAAGTTAGGTACGGAGACAATTTCTGAGTATTTGCGTTCTAACATTGCCTTGTTAAAAAATATGGTAGCGCGGGGTTATTCCGANAGAACAAGAAAAATATATTCTCTGGACGAATCTTGGAAATGGAAGGTTTACCAGATTTGAAAGTTGAGCAGGCGTTTGAATTGACAGATGCAAGTGCAGAACGTTCCTGTGCTGGTTCCACAATTAAGTTAGGTACGGAGACAATTTCTGAGTATTTGCGTTCTAACATTGCCTTGTTAAAAAATATGGTAGCGCGGGGTTATTCCGATGCGCGGACTGTTATGCGTCGGGTTGCCAAGATGGAACAATGGTTGGCAAATCCAGAGTTGATGTCTGGGGATGCGGATGCAGAATATGCCGAAATTATTGAGGTAGACTTGAACGAAATCAAGGAACCCATTGTAGCAGCACCCAACGATCCGGATAATATTAAATTGATGTCGGAATGTGCGGGAGATAAAATTGATGAAGTGTTTATCGGTTCCTGCATGACAAATATCGGTCACTATCGCGCTGCTGCGAAAGTATTAGAAGGAGCAGGACGAGTCAAAGGTGTATTGTGGATATGTCCGCCAACTCGCATGGATGAGAAACAGTTGCGGNGGAGATAAAATTGATGAAGTGTTTATCGGTTCCTGCATGACAAATATCGGTCACTATCGCGCTGCTGCGAAAGTATTAGAAGGAGCAGGACGAGTCAAAGGTGTATTGTGGATATGTCCGCCAACTCGCATGGATGAGAAACAGTTGCGGGAGGAAGGAATGTATGGCGTGTTTGCTGCTGCTGGTGCGCGGACCGAAATGCCTGGATGTTCCTTGTGTATGGGAAATCAAGCGCGTGTTGAAGATGGCGTGACAGTATTCTCGACTTCGACACGGAATTTTAATAATCGCATGGGTAAAGGTGCGCGTGTGTATTTGGGTTCTGCTGAGTTGGCGGCGGTGTGTGCGCTGTTAGGTCGGATACCCAGTGTGGATGAGTATTTGGAGATTATGAAAGAGAAAGTCGATCCGTTTGCGGGCGATTTGTATCGGTATTTGAACTTCGATCAAATTGCTGGTTTTGAGGATGAAGGGCGAGTGATTCCGTTGGAAGAGATGCCGAAGATTGAGGAAATTTTAGGGATGCCAGTTGGTGTTGGGAAGTAGTAAGTAGTAGAATCTAAAAAATATTAAGGTGGGCAGTTTGCTCACCTTAATTAATTTATTGCCTATATAAATACAAAAGGATTACAAAAGTATGGTCAATTCTGATAAGTTTAATTTGAGAGACTGCCTGGAAGATATTAAAAACGGGAATATACAATTACCAGATTTTCAGAGAGATTGGAAGTGGGATGATGAAACTATACGCCGATTATTAGGCAGTGTTTCATTGTCCTATCCAATTGGATCGGTTTTGCTACTGGAAACTGGTAGTCCTGATGTTAAGTTTAAGGCTCGGTTAATAGAGGGAGTAGAGGTTTCTAAAGAAGTTATACCAGAAAAACTTATTCTTGATGGTCAGCAACGTTTAACAGCTCTCTATCAGGCTTTGATGTCAAACCAGCCAGTATCAACTACAACTGGACATAAGAAGAAATCTATTAAGGTTCGGTACTACTAGAAGATGCACTAAAGTCAGACTATAGAAGAGATGATGCAATAGTAGGAATTACAGAAGATAGACAAAAGAAGTATCTTGATGTTTTGGCTCCAGAAAAGCAATATGAAGATAGATTATATCCTCTGACAAAAATTTTCGACCCATTCGATTGGGAACAAGGATATTGCAAGTATTGGGAAGAGAGGGATTCAGACCAAATCAAACTGTATAAAGAATTTCGTCAAAAAGTAATTGATAACTCTTTTGGAAAGTTTGTAATACCATATATTGAACTACCTAAAAAAACACCTAAGCCAGCTATATCTCAGATATTTTTGAGAGTTAATCAAAGTAATGAGAAACTCAAGACATTTGATTTATTAACTGCACAATTTGCGACTGACAATTTTTCACTACGAGAAGATTGGAAAAAGCGTCAAAAAGAATTAACTAATGATGGAAAAGAAAAGCACGTTTTTAATAAAATTGATGAAAGTGCTTTTTTGACAGCAGTGACTTTACTAGCTACTGAGAGTCAAAATAACCCTAAATGTCGAGATACTGATATTCTGGACTTGAAACTGGAGGATTACAAAAAATGGTCTAATGAAATTCAGGACTCATTGAAAGAGATAGAAAAGTTTTTACATGGGGAAAAAATTTTTACTGAATACGAAGTTCCTTATATAACACAAATAATGTCTATGGCTGTAGCTTTCATAAAAATCGGCATTACCAATTGGAAAACTGCAGGAACTAAAAATAAAATAGCTAAGTGGTTTTGGTGTGGTGTTTTTAGTGGAAACTATGGTTCTGGAATAACATTTGAAAAGGTATTGTTAGCGGAACTTAAAGTATCAGAATGGATTTTAGGTAAAGAAAATAAAATGCCAGGAAGAGCAGGAAATTCTAGTTTTTATAAGAGCAAACTGTTGAAATTAAAAGGCAAAAATAGTCCACAATTTAAGGGTTTGTGTGCTTTGTTAATGCAAGACGATTGTAGAGATTTTTTAACAGACTACCCTATTAATTCAGAAAAGTATTTCGATGAGAAGATAGAGATGCACCATATCTTTCCTCAAGCTTGGTGTAAAAAGAAAAATTTAGATCCTAATGAATATAACAGCGTAGTGAATAAAACGCCATTATCAGCCGAAACAAATCGTAAAATAGGCGGTAATTCTCCTAGTGAGTACCTCAAAGTAATAATGAAAGAAGGTAAAATGGGTAAAAACCAGATGGAGGAAATTTTACGCTCTCATAATATTGAACCTTCACATCTTTGGAATGATGATTTTGATAAATTTTTCGCTGAAAGAAAAGAAGCTTTGATTCATAAAATAGAAAAAGCGATGGGTAAAAAAGTGATTGATGATCTTGATGATCCGATGCCTTTCTAAATGTAGATTTTTTCCTTAATTAAATAGCAAAAATCTCAGGTTATTCAATTTTTTTCAGTTAAGATTGGTGGTTTAAAGCACATCCTAATGATAATCCTTTAAACCTTTCTACCACTAAATATGCGTAGAATTAGTTACGCAAGATAATTAGATTTATTTAGAGACATCAGAAAAAAGAACAGAAGACATCCACTGCTCATAAATTCTCTTTTGTCAACTAACTATTTATCTAACTGACTCTGTTATTTCTTTTTTCCTTTGATTTTTGACTTTCTGTGTTTTGACTTTTTCTGTTTTGACTTTTTATTTTTCAGTTTCGCCCTCTGCTCAGTCACCTGCTTCATAAAACCGATATAAAACGTCATAATATGACATTTTACTGTTTACTTCCTGCTTCCACCGGAACCGTCGGCAGCACTCCGTCCACAGGCATTAACGGTCAAGCCGACCGCATTTCTTAAATTAATACTTGCGTTTAAATCTCTGTCTATAGATATGCCACAATCGGGGCAGTCATAAGTTCTCACATTTAACGGCATATCTTGGACATGACCACAGTTTGAGCAAGTTTTTGATGATGGAAAGAATCTATCAACGACTACTAATTCAGAGCCATAAGCAAGAGTTTTATATTCAAGCTGTCGCCTGAACTCATAAAATCCTTGGTCGGCTATAGATTTAGCTAGCTTGTGGTTANCTATAGATATGCCACAATCGGGGCAGTCATAAGTTCTCACATTTAACGGCATATCTTGGACATGACCACAGTTTGAGCAAGTTTTTGATGATGGAAAGAATCTATCAACGACTACTAATTCAGAGCCATAAGCAAGAGTTTTATATTCAAGCTGTCGCCTGAACTCATAAAATCCTTGGTCGGCTATAGATTTAGCTAGCTTGTGGTTAGCTAGCATACCACGCACATTCAAATCTTCTATGACAACACTGCCGTGGTTCTTGGCTAGATATGTTGTCAATTTATGAAGTGCGTCTTTACGGATGTTAGCTATCTTTGTGTGTAGCTTGGCAATTTTAAGTTGTGCTTTTTTACAGTTAGCAGAGCCAATTATTTTATTGCGATTAATATATTGTAGTCTCGAAAGCTTGGCTTCAAACTTACGGTATGACTTGACACTTTCAAAAACTTTCCCATCACTTAATGTCGCTAAGGTTTTTATGCCTAAGTCAACACCTACAACTTCAGTAGTTTTTGAAGTGGGAGTCGGAGTAAATTCCCAACTACAGCTTAAGTACCAATCACCTGCAAGTCTACTAATAGTTATTTTTTTAGTTGTTGCCTCAATTGGTTCATAAGTTTTAACAAGACCAATAAAAGGTAATTTGTGATTCCACCCATTTAATTCTATTGGCTTTCCACAATTATCAATTGTGAAGGAATCAGACCTACCTTTCTTCTTAAACTTTGGGTGTTTACCTAAACCTTGAAAGAATCTTTTAAATGCTTCACCTAAGTTAATGAAAGCGTATTGATAAACCCTAGAGGACAAGTTTTTCATCCAAGGATAAAGAGGTTTTGTGTGATTAGTAAAAACTTCCCTGAGCTTACGAGCATTAGGCTTATAACCATTCTTATATGCCTGATTCCACAAACTTAAACCCCAATTATAACACCATCTGCTATAGCCTGCGTGTTGAGCCATCAGAGTTTTCTGCTTATTATTTAATTTGAGTTTGGTTCTAATGGACTTCATTTATTTGTGAACACAGTCTGTCTAATAGTAAGGTTTATAACTCATTATATCGTTATTCTTTGATTAAGTCAATGCTCCCGCAATCGACCGGTAGAGATATTTAGTAAGAAAGCAGCCTGTGTAGTAGTAACTAAAGGTTCAGTAGTAGTAACTAAAGGTTGAGTCATAAGTACAACGTTGGGGTTTTTAGATTTTAGATAAA
>NZ_LGSU01001139.1 GCF_002260545.1 Hydrocoleum sp. CS-953
TGTGCCCCTAAATATTGTGTAAATTGATTTTTCTAGTGTCAAATCTTTAATTTGGGCTTGCTTAATAAGTCTTTTAATAGCGGGAAGGAAAAAGGATCCGAAAACTTCAATAAATTCTTGTACTAAATAAAATTTTCCTTCCTCTTCAAAATAGTCAAAAAATTTAGGTATTTGATTATGTTTTCCCAAGTTTTGTAAAGTTTTTGCTTCTTTTTCAAATAATTTTTTAGCCACTTGAAAAACTTTCGGTCTGGGGTCTGATGGAGCTAACTGTTTAACTACACATTGAGGTTGATTAGGAAGGTCTAAATCAACTGCTAGGTAAGTAGTTCCAAAGCTACCTTTTCCTAACTCTGATATAATTTTATAACGATTGATAAGTATTTTGTTAGTCATTGTTTTTCTGATGAAGTTATAGCGCTATGCACAAGTTAAAAGTCAGTAGGGGCGAATGGCCATTCGCCCCTACAAAAGCTATTCGCCTCTACAAAAGTAATTTCTGAGTGAGTTTGAGCATTTAGCTAGAAAATATACCTTTGCTCTAAGTCTTCTCGACTTTCACAGGCGATCGCCTCTCCATCTACTAAGGACAATTTTTTGCTAATTTCCCGCAAACCAGATATAGCTTCTCTTGCTTTTTGTTTATCAAAATTGAGGTGGAATTTCTTGAAGACTGAATTTAAGTAATCTTTAAGGCTCAAATATTTATGGGTAAATTTAATTTTNGAAAATATACCTTTGCTCTAAGTCTTCTCGACTTTCACAGGCGATCGCCTCTCCATCTACTAAGGACAATTTTTTGCTAATTTCCCGCAAACCAGATATAGCTTCTCTTGCTTTTTGTTTATCAAAATTGAGGTGGAATTTCTTGAAGACTGAATTTAAGTAATCTTTAAGGCTCAAATATTTATGGGTAAATTTAATTTTTGAGCTTCTTTTGCTAGGCGATGGTAGTTTTGGGAACTTAATTTTATAGTTAGTAATTTGGATTCACTCATAATTGCTTTATTGAAAAAAAATATTACTTTAAATTATAGTATAGTAAGATCATGTCCGGATAATCGGGGAAGTCAGCAATTTTGGTTTTTCATCTTGCAAAAGTTCTTTTAAGATTACAATAACTTTTTGGTTTAAGCTGCAATTATTTTGATTAGCTAATTGTTGAATTTTTGCCATTAATTCATCAGGTAAATCATTAATTGTGATGTTAGCCATAATTATTTTCTTGATTTTTTTAGTTTGATTTACATTTTAAGATTTTAACTAATTAATACTAACTATGGTTGTTCAAGTTAAAGATTGGCGGAGTCATTGCGAGTGGAAAGGAGTGGAAGGAAGCAATCTCTGGTAGTTTTGAAGATGGCTTCGGGGGGTTGAAATTTATGCGATAGACTTTGGTTTTTTTGTACCCCCTCGCCATGACAATTAAGTTCAGTTAATTGGGGGAGTCATTGCGAGTGGAACGGAGTGGAAGGAAGCAATCTTTAGTAGTTTTGAAGATGGCTTCGGGGGATTAAAATTTACTGGGTAGACTTTGGTTTTTTTGTACCCCCTCCCCATGACAATTGGGGGAGTCATTGAGAGTGGAACGGAGTGGAAGGAAGCAATCTTTAGTAGTTTTGAAGATGGCTTCGGGGATTAAAATTTACTGGGTAGACTTTGGTTTTTTTGTACCCCCTCCCCATGACAATTGGGGGAGTCATTGCGAGTGGAACGGAGTGGAAGGAAGCAATCTTTAGTAGTTTTGAAGATGGCTTCGGGGGATTAAAATTTACTGNGTCATTGAGAGTGGAACGGAGTGGAAGGAAGCAATCTTTAGTAGTTTTGAAGATGGCTTCGGGGGGTGGAAATTTACTGGGTAGACTTTTGGTTTTTTGTACCCCCTCGCAATGACAATTAAGTTCATATTTTAATCGCAGGTGAAACGGAGTGGGGGTAAAAATTCTCAGTGTCAGGTATCGAAATGTTGAAATCAAGAAAACTCCCTACAAATTACTTCCTAAAACTTTTTTCTGTTGATTAATCAAAGGCTTATATGTTATGATGCTTACCAAGTTTTTTTGAGAGAGTTAATTTTAATCTTTTACATTAACTTCTATAGGCTAATTTCCCTTTATTTCAGGATATTCAAAGATGAAGAATTTTGATAATTAATAAAATTATAGATATCAATATATAGCAATTGCCACAGTTATCAGGCACATTTACGATCCCCCCTGCCCCCCTTAAAAAGGGGGGCAGGGGGGATCTTATGTAGGCTAATTTCCCTTTATTTAAGGATATTAAAGATGAAGAATTTTGATA
This sequence comes from Hydrocoleum sp. CS-953, assembly GCF_002260545.1. Taxonomy (GTDB): domain Bacteria; phylum Cyanobacteriota; class Cyanobacteriia; order Cyanobacteriales; family Microcoleaceae; genus Trichodesmium. Next base: position 2,305 of record NZ_LGSU01001139.1, read on the forward strand.
ATCAAGAAACTGTTTGTCAACTCATAAAAACCTCTCTCCAAACCTCTCCCCTGCAAGGGGAGAGGCTTTGAAACCCCCATTCCCTTGTAGCGAAGGGGGGCAGGGGGGTTAGGTTTTTGTGATTTATCAGTTCCATGCAGCACTTCTCAAACAGCTTCTCAAAAAATATACACATCAATATTTAGTAGGGGCGGGTTTAACCGAAAACCTTGATATAAACCCCATCTAGTTATCAAAACCCGCCCTCTTATTATTTAAACTAGGACTTACGCACCAGACCATATATATAGGGTTCAAAACTATAACGTTATAGTTTTTAAACTCTATGTATAGTACCTTTGCATAAGTAACGAATTAATACCTCCTAACCTCTAACTTCTGACTTTTGACTTTTGACTTCTGACTTCTAAAAGCTTCATACTTTGCCAAGATAAGAGAAAATCAATAACAGGGGCAAGTTAGTAAACTGTCCCTAAAAATTAGTAAACTTACCCAAAATTCTTAGATACTAGATTTATAACCAATAGTTTTAGAAAGTAAACAATGACCACATCTGCAAAATCTCCCACCTCTCCCAATTCTTGGCAAATGAGCGATCGCGAATCTGCCAATCTCCAAACAGTCACTCTCTACGATTCTGTTCAATCTCTCTCGGAAATATGGCCTAAAGCTGTCCAATATTTCGGCAAAACTACTGCCCTCCATGACCCCCACGTTAAACCAGAAGTAAAATTTACCTACGAACAACTGAACGAACAAATTCAAAAATTTGCTACTGGTTTACAAGCTTTGGGAGTTGTGTCCACAGAAAATGGCACATCTATCCCTTCAAGAGTGGCCTTATTTGCTGATAATAGTCCCCGGTGGATGATTGCTGACCAAGGCATTATTATGGCGGGTGGAGCAGATGTCGTTAGAAGTGGAACTGCTGATATAGAAGAATTGGTTTACATTCTTCAAGATAGTGGTAGTGTTAGTTTGGTCGTGGAAAATTTGGCCTTGTTGCAGAAATTGAGCGATCGCCTACAAGACCTACCTATACATTTAATTATTCTGCTATCCGAGGAAGACCCAAATTCTGACGCAAGTCTANTTATTATGGCGGGTGGAGCAGATGTCGTTAGAAGTGGAACTGCTGATATAGAAGAATTGGTTTACATTCTTCAAGATAGTGGTAGTGTTAGTTTGGTCGTGGAAAATTTGGCCTTGTTGCAGAAATTGAGCGATCGCCTACAAGACCTACCTATACATTTAATTATTCTGCTATCCGAGGAAGACCCAAATTCTGACGCAAGTCTACCAGTGGTCAAATTTTCCCAAGTTATTGCCGCAGGGGAAGAAAATTCTCTCAAACCAACTAATCAAAATCTGGAAACTCTGGCTACCCTACTCTACACTTCTGGAACTACTGGTAAACCGAAGGGAGTAATGCTCACCCACGGCAACCTACTTTATCAAATCAACCTGCTTGGCACAATCATTCAACCCAACCCAGGAGAAGTTACCCTGAGTATTCTGCCAACTTGGCATACTTTTGGACGCATAGGGGAATATTTTTCTCTCTCCCAAGGTTGTACCCAAATTTATACTAATAAGCGTTATTTGAAAAAAGATTTCCAAGAATATAAACCCCACTACGTCTTTTGTGTGCCCAGGGTTTGGGAATTAATTTATGAGGGAGTACAAAAACANTCAACCCAACCCAGGAGAAGTTACCCTGAGTATTCTGCCAACTTGGCATACTTTTGGACGCATAGGGGAATATTTTTCTCTCTCCCAAGGTTGTACCCAAATTTATACTAATAAGCGTTATTTGAAAAAAGATTTCCAAGAATATAAACCCCACTACGTCTTTTGTGTGCCCAGGGTTTGGGAATTAATTTATGAGGGAGTACAAAAACAGCTCAGGGAACAACCAGCAAGTAAACAAAAATTAGCCAACTTTTTCTTCGGTATAAGTCAGCAATACATCACAGCTAGGCGTATTAGTCAAGGGTTAGTTTTACAACTTGACAAACCTTCTCAGTCTGAGAAATTCTTGGCAAGTTTAAAGAGTTGCCTATTATTGCCTCTTCATATTTTGGGAGAAAAAATTATTTATCAAAAAATCCGTCAAGCTACGGGAGGTCGGTTAAAATTTGCCGTGAGTGGGGGTGGTTCCCTGGCAATGCACTTAGAAAATTTCTTTGAAGCGGTTGGTATAGGTTTATTGGTGGGATATGGTTTAACAGAAACTTCCCCAGTTTTGACCGCCCGACACTATTGGGAAAATCTGCGGGGGTCTGCTGGAAGACCTATTCCGGGGGCTGAGATTAAAATAGTTGACCCAGAAAGTGGCAAAACTTTATCTCCTGGTGAGAAAGGAATAGTTTTAGCCCGGGGTCCACAAATTATGGCGGGTTATTATCAAAATCCTGAAGCGACGAATAAAGCTATTAATTCAGAGGGTTGGTTTAATACTGGTGATATTGGTTGGATGACTCCTAGAAATGATTTAGTCTTAACGGGGCGGGCAAAAGATACAATTGTTTTGACTAATGGGGAAAATATTGAACCTCAGCCGATTGAAGATGCTTGTGCCCGTAGTCAATATATAGACCAAATTATGTTGGTGGGACAAGACCAGAAATATTTGGGTGCTGTAATTGTACCTAATATTGAGGCTGTGGAAGAGTGGGCTGTCCAATCTAATCCTTCTGAGTCTGAACCCCAGATTAATTGGGAAAGTCAGGAGGTTCAAGAGTTATTCCGTCAAGAGTTGAATCGAGAGGTAAAAAATCGCCCCGGATATCGGCCAGATGACCGTATTGGTCCTTTTCGCTTGATTCTGGAGCCGTTTACGATTGAGAATGGCATGACAACTCAAACAATGAAGATTAAACGTCCGGTTGTTACGGAACATTACCGCGATATGATTAACAGAATGTTTGATTAATGACTATTGTGGATTTTGGATTTTTTATCTCAATTTAGATGCTCTGAAATCTTAAAGTCTATAGTCAATTTTCTCGCGCGTATTTGTAAACACAAAAGAAACTAACAAGAACAATTTTATGGAGTATTCTCAAACACAATTACTTCTAAAGCGAGCGATTAATGTTAAAGTAGTCGTTACCCCACGCTGGAAAGAAGAAGCTCAACAACAATTACAAAGCCAAATTAATAATTTAGATAGTCAGTTACAACAGCTAGAAATGCAAGGGCAAAAGGCAATTTCTGAAATGCAAANTTCTAAAGCGAGCGATTAATGTTAAAGTAGTCGTTACCCCACGCTGGAAAGAAGAAGCTCAACAACAATTACAAAGCCAAATTAATAATTTAGATAGTCAGTTACAACAGCTAGAAATGCAAGGGCAAAAGGCAATTTCTGAAATGCAAAAGCAAAGCGTACAACCTCCTGGTCCTCAAGTACAACAGCAGATTGAGAATATTCAAATTCAGGTAAATCAAAAGAAAAATGAGCTTTTGGAGCAGAAAAATCAAGCTCTACAACAACTACAACAAGTACAAACATTAGAATTAGAACAACAAGTTAGTCAGGGTCAAATTGAAAGTGTATTTACGGCGGATATTGGAGATAATTTGATCAAAAAAATGCAAGTAGAAATTCTGCTCCGGGATGGGGTTATTGAGGAAGTACGAGGTGAAGTTTAAACAGAAATAAGAAGTATAGAAAAGTATTTTTTATGGGAATATAGGGATAATTAGGAAAAAGAAAAATGGTATTTCATTAATGGATAATTGGTAATGGATAATTGATAATTACCTCTCCCTAAAAGGGAGAGGATTGACCAATAAGGAAAAGATTTATTTCTCTTGCTTGGTCGATTAGAGATGGCGTTTAGCTGGCGCACAACTTTCCGTTCCGGAATGCTTCGCAAACGCACTTCGGCTGTCGCCGACATATAAAGCGTTAGCGCAGCTCCTCTGGAAGAGGCAACTCCTCTGCAAGAGGCAGCGGCTCTGCAAGAGCGGGAAACCTTTTCCTCCGGGACGCTTCGCCTTAGCAAATGCCATCTCATCCTGACGGACTGCTTCGCAAACGAACGCTTTTTTCCCCTTGAAAGGGGAGGCTTCAAGGCGTGAATTATCTAAATTATTTAATTGCTTAAATATTAATTATTTCGGTAATAAATAATTAGGGTTTGCTGAAAAAAGTAGAGTGTGGGAAGAGTAGGAAGACAGAGAAAGTAGGAGAGTAATTGTCAAAGTTATTTTTCTACTATTGTCGGCCTAAAATCCTAAGTTTTTGGTAGCTTAAGCTTATTTATTTGTACTTTTTTTCAATCTAAAAAGCATGAATATCAAGCATTTCAATGTTTTGAGATTTAATCAGTAAGCCATAATTAAATATCGGGAATTGATAATATATTGGTTCTGAAATTAATTGAGATGAATCTACTTTTTTTCTTGTCCCTTTGCTTTATATTCCTGTTACCTAAGAGCTAATTTCTTACGTTCTAATTTCTTCTTCCATTGCAATCAACTAATAGCCAATCCCACAAATAAAGTTCCTCGAAATTCAGAATTTATTTGGGGTTGTAAATCAACTCAAAAAAATCTATATTTATTATTGAATAAAAGATAGTAGTTAGCAGATAAGTTTATTCTCATTATTTGGCTAACAGGATATAGAGAGGTTCTGAATTAACTCGAAGAAAACGGCATTAGGTATTAGATACTAGGTTTAAAATTCGCCCTTGGGTTCAGAATTTTTATCTAAATTCTGTAAGACTGGCAGATATTGGGGAGTGCTTTTCAAGCCTTCACTAAACATAAGATTTTCTGCTCTTTAAGAGCTTCCCAGGTCTGAATTTACCACTAATTAGGGTTTGCTGAAAAAGTCTTTTTTAAGGAGTAGGGGAG
>NZ_LGSU01000114.1 GCF_002260545.1 Hydrocoleum sp. CS-953
CTCCCCACACTTCCCACACTTCCCACACTCCCCACACTCCCCACACTTCCCACACTTCCTACACTCTCTCTACTATTACTATAGAGCGATCGCTTGGTAGTATTTTCTGAGATTAACTTATCAACTGAGCAAAGTAGCCAGTATCTAAGGTCGGAATGCTGGTCAATGTCAGATTTTCTGCCACATGGCCAGGAGATTTCATCCCTACTAAAGCGGAGCATAAACCAGGAACGCTACGGGTAAATTGGAGAGCGCGTACCGCATCTGTTGCCAGGTTTTCGCCAAGGGCGGTCATAATTTTTTGGGGAAATTGCTTGAGGTTTTTAGCTTGAGCAATAGAAGCACTAGCGATCGCGTTAATGTTAAGTTGGTTTGCTGCAGTAATAGCGGGTAAAATTTTGCCGTCTAGAGGTTGAGTAGGAGTAATAATTGCTTCTGTCATTGCTAGGTTAACTGGTAGTTGGATGAATTGGAAGCGATCGCCTTTTCCACCTGCTATCTGTTGCGCAATAGATTTAGCTTTTGCTAAGTCAATGTGTTTTACATCTGTTGGTGGCACTCGAAAACCTTGCCAAGTNGTTTGCTGCAGTAATAGCGGGTAAAATTTTGCCGTCTAGAGGTTGAGTAGGAGTAATAATTGCTTCTGTCATTGCTAGGTTAACTGGTAGTTGGATGAATTGGAAGCGATCGCCTTTTCCACCTGCTATCTGTTGCGCAATAGATTTAGCTTTTGCTAAGTCAATGTGTTTTACATCTGTTGGTGGCACTCGAAAACCTTGCCAAGTAGCTATTCCATAAGCAGTTATTTTGCCAGCATCAACAGCTTTTTCTAACACTGAAAAAACTGCTTTGAGACGGTGATAAAATTCATCAGCAGGAATAATTCCTAACTGAGTTTCTGGGTTATGTAAATAATAAATATCAATAGTTTCTATACCCAAATTTATTAAGCTGCGTTCTAGTTGGTCTTGAATATATTCTGGGTGCATACAGTGAACTCCTGCCACCATATCTGTTGCTTGAATATTAAATTTAGGGTTATCTATATATTCTCGTTTAAACCACTCTTCTTTTTCTCGGTTAGGAATAAAACCACCTTTAGAACAAATAATTAATTCTTCTCGCGATACAGTTTTTGATTCTATTAATTCAAGCAGGGCTTCTTTGACACTCATTTCGCCGTGCTGAGACCGATAATTTATGGCAGTATCTATTAAATTTATCCCGTTTTTTACTGATTTAATAATTGCTTCTGTAACTAAATTATCTGTTGCTGGATCTGAGGAACCTAGATATGTACCAATACCTATTGAACTGGCAGTAAAGTTATTAAATTCTCGAAAGTGTTCTGGCGGACATTCTGTTTGATGAACTTGAGCATAATGCTTGGTTTTTATCGTTGTTGCTTTTCCTAAAATCACTTTTTTTTACTCCTAATTAAACAGTTTTGTCAAAAAAAATTCTTAACTGAATGGTATAATTCAATAATTAATAATTAATAATTACCTCTTCTGTAATAGAAGGATTGACTAAAAGGATTTTTTTTCTTTTTTCTCCATGAATGGAGAGGCTTTATACCTTAATTTTTTGGTAAACAGAATAATGTAGTTGTTGGTTTAAAAACTATCAGTCCTGTATAATAATTATTATCACACAACAAATAGTGCTAAAATGTGATAGTCAAGATAAACAAGAATTATCTTGCTTATCGAATCAATTTTAGTCATAAATAAAAAGGTAAAATATGGCAATACTCAAACTAGAAGACGGTACAATTTACACTCAAATCAACGATATTTCTCGTGAACTTAAACCCTTAAATGTAAAACTGAATCATTGGCCTGTAGGAGAGAATCCAGAAACTCATAATCTACTGGCAAAAGATGTACTGAGCGATGATGAAAAAGAACAATTATTACAAAGTTTGGATAACTATTTTGAGGAACTAAAAGAAAGTGCTGGTTATCAGTCACGAGACTTAGTGGCAATACATCCAGAAATTCCTAATCTTGATGCAATGTTATCAAAGTTCGATAAATGTCATACCCATGCAGATGATGAAGTACGTTATATTGTGGCAGGAGAAGGTATTTTTGGTTTTGTACGTCCTGACAATAGTCAAGTCGAATTAACAGTACAACCACAAGAATATATTAATGTACCAGCTAATACAGAACATTGGTTTTATTTAACAGAAAAAAAGATGG
>NZ_LGSU01001140.1 GCF_002260545.1 Hydrocoleum sp. CS-953
CTCCCCACCCTCCCCAAACTTCCTTGAAGCACTACCTATTCCTCCTTTTTCAAATCTCCTTCTTCCCAAATTTGGAGTTGTCTTTCAGCAGCAATAAAATTGTTAATTGATTTAGGTGGATAAACAAAATGGTCATAAGCAAGAGCCATTTGTCTAGCTGCCTCCTGATAGGAAACTTTACCTATTCCTGTACCCAACCCTGGACAGACAACTGTTCTAATTTGTTGTTCTTGCTGACGGTTATGGCGTCGTACTGCAAGTAACATTGCCCACATAGCGACGTAAGGAATATCAGTGCCAGCAATGGACATAGGTACGCGCATTGTGGGTGTATGAGCAAGAAAAGGATGTTGAGGATGACCTGTTTCAACTATCATGGATGTACCGACAGGTTGTTCTCCCAGATATTCATCTAAAATTTTTTGCTGAACTGAAGTCATTAGAGAATCACCAAAATATCTAATAATTGCCGCATCTATGCCACCATCCATAAGTCCGAAAGAGTTAGCTGGACTTACTAAACAGTCATATTCTGGCACTGCTTCAAAATAGTTATTAATGATTTCTATATTGGGTAAATAATGGAAATGTTCTGCAAAAGCGTTAGACAAAAGTGGGTTGGGAGCTACTAAAATTAGTTTCATAATAATATCATTCCATCAGCTATTGATAATAGGAATAGTTTAATAATTACCTCATTTTCAAAACAGATAGGATTGGTTAACAGGACAATTTTTGATTTTTTTTATCCCTAAAACAATTTAATTTAGCAATACTTGGTGAAAGTTGTATTACTCAAGTATAAAGAGAAATTGGGGATAGCTTAAGTAAGCATTCAGGTATTAGCTTTCCCTTCGTAATAATTTTGCACCAACCAACTAATTAATAAGAAAAACTAGCAAGGAATACTTTTAGAGTAACTTTGAATTTTTGCTGAATCTTTTAACTCTGATTCTTCCTTCAAAAAGCAGAAGTTCATGGCTGATAGCTAATAGCTGATTGCTGAATGCTTACAATCATAATTAATTAACCGGAGATGATATAAATTAGTTAGACAAAAATATTTTTCATTTCTACTTTGAAAATATTTTCTATTGTTTTCCCGGCTGTTTTTTCATCCCACTGAAGGCTATTGAGAAAAGTTTCTGCTGCATGGGTTTCCACAACATCAACACCCCATTCTCCCGATTGGAGAGTATCAGGAGAATCACTTAATGGAGGAGTTTTTTTCAAACCTCCTAAAATCAATATATCAACAATTAAATCTTTGCCATTTTTTTGAGTTATCCGTTTTTCTATTAATGCTTCAGCGCATTTTTCACCAACTTGATGCGGAGCAAAAACCTGAGTTTCAAATAAAATTTCTACCATCCAATGGGGATGATTTAATTCCCGACATTTAAACTCTGGATATTTGCTTAAACCATCGATAAATACTTGAGCAAATTCAGCTCGGTTTAATTCAGGAAGTGTATTTTCTGAAAGTTCAAAATTGTGAGAAAGTAACATTCGTCCGGTTTGAGATTCAGTCATTTCAGTTATTAGTTATTAGTTATTAGTTATCAGTATCTCATGCAATAGGGAAGCTTGAAATACTGAAGCTTACTTTTTTTTCCTTAACAGGAGAGACTTGAGACCCTATTTTTTCCTGATTCTTTTCTGTGTTATTTGCACAGTAAACTTTAAATCACAATTTTATATATTACCAGAAGATAGATAAAATTTATCAAGATATTAATTTCTAATAAAAATGCTGTGTGATACCAATTCACTTTAAAGATGTCACAAATAATTTCCTGGAATTACTCTATAATTAGGGTTTGCTGATTAAATCTAAAAGCATTAACATTCTAAAGCTTCAGCCTTTTTAGGTCGAAAAAAAAGTGAAACTTTTCTAGCTGAAGCTACCAAAAACTTAGGATTAAAGGCTCACTATGAAAGAAAAATCAAGGGACTATTTTTCCAACTACCTCCTCTAAATTATCGGTTTATCCTGACTCCTGACTCCTGACTCCTACCCTCCACAAAAATAGTTATTCAGCAAACACTAATTAAAGTTTTTGGCATACAAAATCTTAATGCATGAATTTTGAATTTTGACTTTTAACTTCCGTGAAACGGTATGACTATTTTCTCCACAATAATAAAACTATAAATACTGACAGTAAAATTACTTCTGTTCCTAATAAACCGTAAATAGTTTCTCGCTGTTGTTGGGTAAAAGCAAAATAATCGAGAAAAACTGTATAAATCACAAATTGAGAAAAAATTCCCACTAAAAAGCAAATAATTCCCCAAGCTTTTCCTTGCCATAAACCGATAGCAGCAGCAATATCAAGTATTCCATAAATTATATCTCCTATTTGCCAAGTTCGAGGAGTTTCTAACCAAGGTTGTTCGCCGAAACCTACTATATTGGCAACATGAATTAATCCACTGTAGGTAAAGACAAAAGCAAGAATTTTTAGATATATTCCCATCCAGGAATTATTGGCAATTTGTGCAAGATAATTCATATTTTAGTTTGGATAAAATTTGGAATATTGCGGGTTTAATTGACAAATAATCAACAAAATCAGCACTTTTATTCAGAAGATATTATTTAATAATATGACTGATAAATTTGGCGGAATTGCTCGATATTTTTCACAGTCTTTAAAGAAGCCATAATTGTTTCTAAAACCTGAATATTTTCAATAGTATTAATCTCTGAAAATATCTCTTTTCCTGACTCGCCAAATTTCAATTCTAATCCGATTTCTATTCCCGAAAGTATTCCACGTTGTTCACCTTGTTGTTGACCAATTTCAATTCCTATTTGTTCACCTTGTTGTTGACCAATTTCTACTCCTTATTGTAAGATTTGTTGATACCAAGGAGATTGTTGTAAAACTGCCATATCCCACCTCATTATTTGTTGTACTATTTCCGTTTCTAATACAAATGTAGCAAAAAATGCTAGTAAATTTTATAATTATGAGAGTTTTTCATCCTCCCTTAAAAGTTGCAATTATTGTCTCACAGTTGCTTTTTATCCTCCTCCTTTAAGAATAGGAATAAAAGGCATTCAACAATTAATAATTAATAATTAATAATTAGGCTAGAGGTACTGATAACTGTTAACGCAGTTCCTCTGCAAGAGGCTAACTGATAACTGAAATGACTTACCCATTGGAAGTCTGAAGAAATAATTTCTTTGACAGTAATATTGGTAATTTCTGTCACCCATTCTAGCCAACGACTAGGATAAATTCCAATTAAGCGTTTACTGCTAATATCAACTTTTTTTGTCATCATACAACCAACTCCGATATTCAGAATTATTATCTTTCATTTCTTCATATAACCAAACCATCCGATCTAGAAACCACATTTTACCTAAAAGTACCAGAATAATTCCTAATAATGTCGGCCAAATATTCAATTGAATTAATCCCCAAATACAAAATGGTAAACCAACAAAAGAAATTAGATTCAGAATATTAATCATCGGTTGATGATGTTTAGGAATTTCAACTTTTTGACGGTTTAACCAGACTCTTTCTCCTAAGACTGCTTTGGAAAACCAATTATTTGTTGAGGTTGGTTTTGGAAAAATTCGCGGATTAATCCAAGTCCAAATAATTAGAATAATAATCGGAATTAGACACCACCAATTAATCCAAGTTCGACTCCAAATAGAAACAATAATTAAAGGTAATATGGGAAATCTAGTTAGTACACTCCAGGGATTAGTATGATGTGCCCAAACTTTATATGTCATTTGAAAGAAGTTAGCGATTTTTTGTTCGGTTGTCATAATAAAAATTTTTATTTTTAAGGAAGTTATCAATTATAGAAGGGAACAGGAAACAGTTGCAAAAACATTTCCGCCTTCTAGATTCATCATCAGTCATTTACAGGTATTTATTTGATTCTATGGGACTAGCAAAAAAGTAGACTACCAGCTAATTTATAGAGTAGAGATTGCTACTCTGCGAGAAGGCTTCGCCTAGGGCTAGGTTGACTCTTTCCGGTTAAGGTTGAGTCTAATATCACCGCTTCGCCATGACAGACACAGGCTTTTTTTATGTACTAATAATTGGTACTTTATTAAGTTGCAAATCTCTATCTTTTTCCTGAAGCATTTCTAATTTAACTTTCTTGATTAGGTCGAGTATTTTTTCCTGAGAATCATATCCTTTTGCTTTTGCTATTTCCCGCATAATTTCAAATTCATATGGCTCATTTTTGACAACAAGAATAATGTCTATTTCACCATTATTAAACTCTGGAGGAACAGTGATTTTTACTTCTCCATTTTTTACCAAAAAATCGGGTATCAAGCCTCCCCTTTCAAGGGGATGAAAACAAATCAAGTTCAATATTTCAATCCCAATACTTTCCTAGGTCATGCTGCGCAAACAGGCAGAGGTTCAGTTATCAGCCTTTTTAGTTATCAGTTATAAGTACCTCTATGGAATAAGGAGGCTTTAGACCACAGTTTTTCGGTAAAAGTATGTATAATAATTTTTTTAGGTTTGCTTGAAGTAAGAAAGTTTTTATGGTTGCGGAGAATCAATGTTTGTATTTGTAGATAATATTATAGTAATTGTAAAAATTATTTTATTGAGCTATGACTTCTCCTAAAACAAATATGCAGAATCAGATATCACGACGTTAATGAATCAGATAGTTAAAAAACCAGAAATTGGGTTTGTATTGGATATTATCCTGTCATTGGGACAATAGGAAGCAATCTCGCGTCACGCCTGAGATTGCTATCCGTTCCGGAATGCTCTGCAAACCTTCCACTCCGTTACAGTCGCAATGACCTACTTCAGCACATCTTAAATGGTGCCCTGCGACAGATTGTTAAATGGTTTTCAAAGTCTAAATTTTTGCCGTCTTTTCATGTCGCGCAGCGTTTTTCATGTCGGCGACAGCCGTTTCGCTGCGCGACATATAAAGCGGAGCTTTGCGCTAGCAAAACGGAGTTATGCGACAGCAAAACGTACCCTACAAATTTTGCTTTGACTGCTATATTATGGTTAAAAGGGTTTGTATTGGATATTATCCTGTCATTGCGACGATAGGAAGCAATCTCGTGCTACCCCTGAGATTACTTCCTTCCACTCTGTTCCAGTCGCAATAACTTGGGTATGTTCATTAATGGATAATTACCTTAATGAAAACCTTAACGGAATTGAATATTAAGGAAATATCCTCGCACTTTTCTCTTCAATTCGATATGATAACTGAAATGACAGTTGTACTCAAGCTCTGAATGCTTGAGTACAACCTTGTTTTTTAAATTCTGTCGAACTCGTTGCTAAACTGACTAAACAGAAAAACCGAAAGCGTCATTACAATACGACATCATCAGTATAAATAAATATACTCGTGTCCGTCAAGTCTGATAGTTCAACGTTTTCTACCACAAATACGAGATCGCCATTGGCAGTGTCATCATCGTAGGAAATGAATGTATCTCCCGAATCGAATCTCATTATATAATCATCAGCATCTCCGAACAACTTAATTTTATCGCCATCACCAAAATCCTTAATAATACCCTTGTCTTGATTGCCACGCCCAATGTAATAACCAACATTCTCTCCACCGACGAAAGTATCTGCACCTGCGCCACCATAGAAGGTATCTACCTCACGAGAAGATGAACCTAAAATATCATCTGAACCTACAAGATAATCGTCACCGCGACCACCAGTGAGGGTATCGTTAGCGGCACCGCCAATGAGGGTATCGTTACCGCGACCCCCCTTAATGCTATCGCGGCCATCATCACCAAAAATGATGTCGTTCTTGCCACCACCATTAATTACATCGTCACCGCCACCACCATTAATGACATCGTTACCGCCACCACCATCAATGACATCGACATCAGCACCACCATCAATGGTATCGTCACCGCCACCACCATCGATGGTATCGCGATGTTCACCACCATTAATTACATCGTTACCGCCACCACCATCAATGGTATCCCTACCACTTTCACCATCAATGGTATCGTTGCCGCGACCACCAGCAATGCTATCGTCACGGCTGCCACCATTAATGCTATCGTCACCACCACCACCATTAATGGTATCGTTACCACTTTCACCATCGATGGTATCGTCACCGCTACCACCATCAATCTCATCGCCATCAGCACCACCAAAAATGGTATCGTCACCGCTACCACCATTAATGGTATCGCCACTATTACCACCATCAATCATATCGTCACCGCGACCACCATCAATGCTATCATTAGCGCCACCACCATCAATGGTATCGTCACCTTTGCCACCATTAATGGTATCGCTACCCTCGCCACCATCAATCATATCGTCACCGCGACCACCATCAATGGTATCGCGACCACCACCACCATCAATACTATCGTCACCGCGATCGCCATTAATGGTATCGTTACCATTACGACCATCAATGGTATCGTCACCGCGATCGCCATTAATGGTATCGGCACGATTAGTACCTTTTAGAGCATCGTCATTAGAAGTACCGTTTATGTCAGCCATGATCAATTAATTCCTCTTATTTAAAAAAGTTTTGGTGTTTTCAAGTTATGACAGATTTGACTAACCACCCAAGTGCTTAACTGCAACATAAGAATTAGTCACTGCTATCAAATAAGGTTCTAAATTTTTATCGACAAACTTCAGGATCGCCGGATATTCCTGAAAAATCACTAAAATACTTTGTCTCCAGCTTAAAACCCGCGTGTCGTTATTCAACTAGGAGATAAACCTTCCAGGAGCTTTCCTCCGGTCATTTTTTATGTTTTTGAGGTTGTTGTTAAAACCGTAATTTTATCTCTTTGTCTATATCTTTCCCATATATTAACTGTATCAGGACTTACGGATGATGTACTAAAAACTAGGATTTGAGATTACTACACTGTTGGTGGCAATGAGCAAAATACGTTTTAGTGCGTCACTACTACATGGTAAATTTACCTATCCCTCCGTGTCAAGGCAAAACTGCCATCTTTACTGAATCTTCATAAAACAAGTAAAATACTCCCAAGTCTTTACTGAATGCTCATAAAAAAAACAAATATTTGTGGTATTTTCCCGAAAACCCAGCTTCTTTATCCGTTGATAGCAGCAACATTTTCTGGTAATTTTCAAAAGGCAAAACTGCCAATTTCATTGTATCTTCATAAAACAAATAAAATCCTGCCAAATCTTT
>NZ_LGSU01001141.1 GCF_002260545.1 Hydrocoleum sp. CS-953
GCTGATAGCTGATAGCTGACGGCTGAATGCTTAAAATCTGAGGGAGTTTCTATCGGTATTTTTCTAGAATTTACTGCTAATTTACAATGCAGAAAAATTTACTATCAGTAATAAATGATAGGTAGACAGTAATCTTTAGTTAATCACAATACAAATAGATTTTACTTATTCCTAAAGGGGAAATATACAGTCTGAGACCAAGCAAACTCCTATACAATTAAAACTACTGTTGATAATTAATAGATAATTATTATGACTATTTTTGGTATCTATAGGTACAAAAAAAAATCAGGAAAATATGAACAGCTTGACGAATATAAGTTTTAGCTAATTTGTAAAATAAAAATTAAAGATTATTGCTAAAAAAAAGGTTAAAAAATACTCCTATGGCACGGGAGCAGGATGCTCCCACTACTTCCTAATCTTTCCCCTCTCTTTTTCAATAGATCTCAAATGGGTTCTATCAAGAAGAGGATTGCCTAAAAGGAATTGTTTTTCTTCTTCTTGGTCGATTGGATATGGTGTTAACGGAGTGGCTCTGAAGAGAGCTGGTTCCCCGCTCTTGCAGAACCGCTCCGCTTTTTCGTATAGGGAATGCTCCGCAAACATGTCAGCGAGCAGCCGAAACGCCATCTCATCCTGACGGACTGCTTCGCAAACGACCACTTTTTTCTCTATGAACCGAGACGCTTTATACCTTAATTTTTCAGTAAACTTTTAGGCAACAGGCAACAGAGAAGAAGGAAAAAACTGTATCTTATGAAGATTATAACCACCATATTTGAGATTTTTAGAGCGCAGTAAAATTCTCACATTTGAATTCCTGATTGCTATAAGTGAGAAAGGGGATTGACAAAAAAATTCTACATGGTATTATTAAGGATAATGGGAAAAGTTTGCTCATATATACTCAAATAAATTTGGCCAAAAAACCTGATTTTCCAGCTAGCCAGTATGGTGGGAGGAAGTCTGATAACTGAAAACTGAAAAAATCATACAGTCTGGAAAAATCCTGAGAAACCACTACAAAATTATTGACTGACTCGGAAGTGGAGGTTTTGGAGATACCTACTTAGCTGAAGATTTAGATATACCAGGAAATCCTCAATGGGTAGTTAAACATCTATCACCAAAAAGTTCAGACCCAGGAGTTTTGCCTGTCGATCAAAAATTGTTTGAGAGAGAAGCAGAAACCCTATACAAATTAGGCAAAGACTCAGACCAAATACCAAAATTATTTGCTCACTTCTAAGAAGGAATAGAATTTTACTTAGTACAAGAATATATAGAACGGCACGATACACGATATAGGATTAAAAAGATGCACAATTTCATCCCACCAGAAAGATTTTTTCCCTATCTCACCTGGCAAGATATTGAGACAATGCCAGATAAAGAAAATGTAGTAATTATTCAACCAGTAGGTTCCATCGAACAACACGGACCCCATCTACCCTTAATTGTTGATTCAGCGATCGCCACTTATGTCACGGGTAAAGCACTTGCCAAACTCGATCCGAATACTCCCGCTTATGCTTTGCCTACCCAATATTACGGCAAATCTAACGAACATTGGCATTTTCCTGGCACCATTACCCTCACCGCTCAGACTTTAATGGCTGTTTTGACAGAAACAGGAGAAAGTATCTATCGCTCTGGGTTCCGTAAGTTGGTATTTTTAAACGCCCATGGTGGGCAACCTCAAGTCATTGAGATTGTGGCACGAGACTTGCACCAAAAATATGAGGATTTTTTACTATTTCCGCTCTTTGCTTGGCGCGTACCTAATCCTTGTGAGGAGTTGTTGACCGAGAAAGAATTGGAATTAGGTATTCATGCTGGAGATGCTGAAACTAGCGTGATGCTATCCATGTTGCCAGATGTGGTGAGGATGGATAAGGCGGTGTGCGAATATCCTCAAGGTTTGCCAGAAGATAGTATGTTGAGTATGGAGGGAAATTTGCCTTTTGCTTGGTTGACGCGAGAGTTGAGTCGTAGTGGTGTTTTTGGTGATGCTAAGGTGGCGACTAAGGAAAAAGGCGATCGGATACTTGAGGCTTTTACTGATGGTTGGGTACAGGTGATTAAGGATATTTATGAGTTTCGGCAGCCAAGTTAAAGTCAAAAATTAAAAGTTAAAAGTAAGATTTTATCGGCTCAAAACTTGGGAAGTTAGAAGTTGTAACGGGGATGGGTGAGCAACCCTCCAAAAACATTTTGCCTTAAAAGGTAAAAAGTTTAGAGCTGATTTATTTAAACCCCATCCTTAAGGGGGGTATTATAAAAAAACCTAAAAAAAGTTTTTCCAAGTAAAATGAGGCATTAGCATTAAGCATAATTAATCTAATGGGAAATGATTCCCCATGACTTGCCACATTACCTCTAATATTCCGAACTCAAAAAATAGGAGAAAAGCTATGAATTTTCCCAGTGCTTTATCATGTTTGAAAAAGCAAACTAACTTAGCATTATTTCTCAGTGCAACTTTGACACCGTTCTCTGTATTTTCTTTACCCGCTCAAGCCTCAGTTTTACACAATGGTTGGTCTTATTTCATAGATTCTTTTAATGACAGTATACAGAATAATAATGTTGGTGGTACAGATTATTAAATATATAGTACGGCTGTCAAAGCAACTGCTAATGAATTAATCTTTGTTATTAATTCTAATTTGTCTTTAGGGGGTGTATATAATCAGTTTGCAGATGATAAACATACAACCTATGGCGATTTAATTATTAATCCCACTGGTGCAAGTTTTGATGCTGCAAATAGTAGTGGAAATCTATTGGCTATTCGCTTTGCTAGTCAGAATGATTCAGGTGTATCTGGATTAGGTTTTTTTGGTAGCGTAACTGCTAAATCTATTGCTACTGAAAATGGCTTATTATTTAATAATTTAGTAGCTTCTAATAATTATGTAACTAACAATGGAGGAAATCCTAGTAATGGAGATTTAGCAGCTTCCGATCCTTATTTTAATCAAGGTACTCATGTTCCAAATGTTATCAACTCAGGTGTTAAAATTGGTGATATTAATTTCGTGTCTGATGTTGGTGCTTTGGGTTTAGATTTTGGTTATTTCGGAGCAGTTGGCAGCCAAACAATAGCATTTAGCGTCGATCGCTCTCTCTTACCAGAAAATCTTTTTGATTGGGTATATCATATTAATCCAGAATGTAATAATGATGTCACAATAGGAATAATTGATACGGCTTTCTTAGATTATATTCCGGAGGAATTGTCTATAGATGAAAAGAAACCAGATAGAAGAGAAAGTACACCCGAACCTTCTGTATTATTAGGCTTAGGAATGTTAGGTTTCGGCTTGGGAGTTTGCCGTCGGCGTCAAGTTTGTTAATAGTTTTTACTCTGTAAAAGTTGAATATTCAATTCTTATCAAAAGCCCGGTTTTTTTTGAATAAATCGGGTTTATTATACAGAGCTTCTCATATTAATGAGATACAGCTAGTAGGTTGGGTTGAGGAACGATATTCGTAGCTTATCCGCAGGATAAACCCAACATATAATTTTTGGTAGATACAGTTTTTCTGGCTTCAGTCAGTCAGAAAGAATTTTGTTATTTTCAGCCTCAATTTTTCTAGTCGTAAGTTTCCAAAAGTAATATTCACAACTCAAAAAATAGGAGAAAAGCTATGAATTTTACGGGTGCTTTATCATTTTTGAAAAAGCAAGCTAATGTACCATTGTTTCTCGGTGCAACTACGATCTTTTCTTTACTAAACCGCAAAAAGTTGGTTTGGAATTGGTGATATCTATTACACACAAGAGCCTAATGATGTTCCTGAACCTGCTTCAACTCTTGGATTGTTAGTTTTAGGTATCATAGGACTTTATTCTCGACTTAAAACACGCCGTTCATAAGACTTTGGTCTGCAAATTTTCTTTTTTAAAGCCTCCGTATATCTATATTTTAGCCTATTTTCTGGCTTTATTTTTTTTAAGCATCACTAGAGAGGGGGAACTGCGGAAACAGGGGAAAGTTTTGAATCAACTTTTTCAGAGTTTATTACTTCCCAAACCAAACCTCGCACACTTCCCACACTCTGCTTTTTGGGAGAATGAAACAACCCTCCTATTTGCCCACCCTACAACTGTTGCTTATCAATTGACATACTCCCGACGTTGCTATATTCGCGACAAAGCGGGATTCTTCAGTCAGCAAAAACTGACCGCTGTTTTAACAGAGGTGATGTCCTCCCCCTGTGATGACGCTTACAATAACAAAATCCTCCTAGCATGTCTTGCGGCTTATGAACGTTTAGCTTGTGGAGGTATCCGAATCTTTGCCCTGGCTTTCCCATACGACGCTAAAGGTGCGGGAGAGCGCGGGACTTCCCGCCAGGGAAGTTAAATCAGGACTTACGCAAATGCTTAAATAATAAGCTATCTGTAGAGGGCAAATGCCATTTGCCCCTACTAGATATGACGGTTCTGCGTAAGTCCTGTCAAATCTGACAATATCTTTGTAAACCTGCTGTTTCCTGACTATATGCTTCCATATCAATTTTCACAGGCTCAACATTCCAGATTTCTTGACAATATTCCCAGATAGTACGGTCAGCAGAAAACTTACCCATATTAATCGAATTAATAATAGACATCCGAGTCCAATGTTCGGGGTCGCGATAAGCTTCATTTACCCTTTCCTGACAATCAATATATGATTGATAATCAGCCAATAACATATACTCATCTTTTTCTAGTAAAGATGCTATAAGTGGATGAAATAAATTTGGCTTACCTGGTGAAAAATGACCAGAAGCAATACGGTCAATTACCTGCCGTAATTCTTTGTTAGAAGTATAGTATTGCTCAGGATTATATCCCTCATATTTTAATGCTTTAACTTCTTCAACAGTCAATCCAAATAAGAAGAAATTCTCAGCTCCCACAACTTCTCGAATCTCAATATTTGCTCCATCAAGAGTACCAATAGTTAAAGCACCATTGAGGGAAAATTTCATATTTCCAGTACCAGAAGCTTCTTTTCCAGCAGTAGAAATTTGTTCAGAAAGGTCTGCAGCAGGATAAATTCGCTGACCAATAGATACAGAGAAATTCGGGACAAAAACTACCTTAAGGCGATCGCGCACGTCTGGGTCATTATTAACTATTTCCCCTACAGCATTAATCAATTTAATAATTAATTTTGCTATATAATAACCTGGTGCTGCCTTTGCTCCAAAAATAAAAGTACGGTGCAAAATATCTGTATCTGGATTTTGTTTAATCCGATTATAAAGAGTAATAATATGCAGCACACTTAACAGTTGACGCTTATATTCATGGAGTCTTTTTACCTGAATATCGAACAAAGAATTAGGATTAACTACAACCCCAGTCTTTTGCTCAATATAAGTAGCCAAATCTTGTTTATTCTCATACTTAATCTGACTCCAATTATGGCGAAATTCCGGGTCATCAATAAACCGCTCAAGTTGTTTAATTTCCTCTAAATTCTTAATCCAGTTTTTGCCAATTTTATCTGTAATTAGTAATGCCAACTTAGGGTTACTAATTAACAACCAACGACGGGGAGTAATGCCATTAGTTTTATTCGTAAATTTCTCCGGCCAAAGTTCGTAGAAATCTCTCAAAACATCTGTTTTCAAAAGTTGAGTATGCAATGCTGCCACACCATTAATAGCATGAGCGCCAGCGCAAGCCAAATGAGCCATCCGTACCCGCTTTTCTGGAAATTCTTCTATCAGTGACATCCTTGCTAAACGCGCATCATCACCAGGATAGCGTTTCTTAACCTGCTCTAGGAAATGGAAATTAATTTCATAGATAATTTCGAGATGTCGTGGCAGCAGAGTAGCAAACATACTAACTGGCCAACGCTCTAGAGCTTCTGATAGCAGGGTGTGGTTGGTGTAGCCAAAAGTATTCTGGGTAATATTCCAGGCTTTTTCCCACTCCAGATCATGTTCGTCTATGAGCAGTCTCATTAATTCTGCAACGCCAATGGAGGGATGGGTATCATTCAGTTGAATAGCTGCCTTTTCGTGGAAATTGTCTAAATTGGGGTTTCGTGATAAGTGAGTACGGATGATATCTTGTAGAGAACAGCTAACAAAGAAATACTGCTGCTGTAACCGCAACATTTTACCTTGGAAGATATTGTCATTGGGATAGAGAACTTTGGAAATATTTTCAGAGACAGTCTTATCTTCGACGGCGCGGTTGTAGTCGCCAGAGTCGAAAATTTGCAGGTCAAATTCATTACTAGCTTTGGCACTCCAGAGGCGCAGGGTATTAACTGTGTTGGTATTGTAGCCTGGTACTAGAGTATCATAGGGCATTCCAATTACTGTCCGTGCAGGTATCCACCTAACGCGGTAGTTACCTTCTTTATTTGTATAAGCTTCGGTGTAACCGCCCAGTTTAATTTCTACTTGGTCTTCATGGCGGGGTATTTCCCAAGGGTTGCCAAAACTTAACCATTTGTCTGGTTGTTCTACTTGGAAGCCGTTATGAATTTGTTGTTTGAAAATGCCAAATTCATAACGAATACCGTAGCCCATTGCTGGAATTTCTAGGGTAGCAAGGGAGTCAAGGAAACAGGCTGCTAGGCGACCTAAACCGCCGTTGCCTAAACCTGGTTCTGGTTCTTTTTCAATTAAGTCATCCAGTTCAAGACATGATTCTTCTAGGGCTTGACGCGCTACTTCCCAACAGCCAACGTTAACCAGATTTTTGGCTAGTTGACGACCCATGAGAAATTCTGCAGAGAGATAATATACTGTCTTGACGTTTTGGTTGAAGTAGGTTTTAGTAGTTTTTAGGTAACGATGGAGGAGGCGATCGCGCACTGTATATGCCAATGCCATGTAATAGTCATAGGGGGTGGCAAACTCTAGGTCTTTCCCCTGTATATAATATAAGTTATCGGCGATCGCTCGTTTGATGGTATCGAGACTGGTACCTGTACGATCGTCTTCTACTTGAATTTTTACTTTTTCTGTGTAAGTCTGTTCTTGGTGTACTTCTTGCATAATTTGAGAATTTACTAATCTTAACTATTTATTGACAACGCTCAAACCATATTGACAAGCCTTTTTAAGACTTAGTAGTAGTCAGTTCCATATTTGCTCAATCTTAGCAAATACTTATGGAAATAAGTTTAGTTATATTAATTTATTTCAAGACCAAACCAAGAATATTTTAGTATAATGTAATAATATCAAATCCGTTCAATAATTG
>NZ_LGSU01001142.1 GCF_002260545.1 Hydrocoleum sp. CS-953
ACTCTATACATAGTACCTTTGCGTAAGTCCTGTTTAAGATCAGCTAGAGTTGTAAAATTCAGTAACAAAATCATTTTTGGTATCTTTTTCGTAAAAATACATTCCCTGTTCTCTACATAGATGCAAAAAGTCTATATCTTTTTCACCAGATATCTATTCTACTCAACAGATTTACCTAAATTCAACTGTGCCTCCAATTCCTTAATGCGTGCTTGTAATGGTGCCATCATTTCCGCTACTTCAGTCTCAGAATAACATATCGGAATATGCTGCGGACAATTTCTATCCCAAGCTTCCACAGTAATAATAAATACACGCTCAACCTTAGCATTATATCCAGGTATACTCAACTGCTGCATTAATTCCTGGTCATCATAAACAACCTTTGCACGTCCCCAAATTTTCAAACGACGACGGTTAGCATAATCCATCAAAAACAAGAATACTCTGTCATTCTCAGATAAATTTCCAATACTGATGTATTGACAGTTCCCGGCAAAATCAGCAAAACCTAGAGTCTTCTCATCCAATACTTTCAAGAAACCACGAGACCCACCCCGGAATTGAATATATGGCCAATTATTAGAATTCACCGTTCCCAGATAAAAACTATTACGTTGCTCTATGAACTCCGCTATTTCTAGTGTAATAGTGTCGTTAGTTGCTCCAGTCTCGGCAAACCGTTCATACATTTGGCGCGAACCGTAACGTTCCTGAAGTTCTTTGACCGCAGGTGTAAATGCGATTTCAGCAAATTTGCGAGCCATAAGTTTTTCCTAGTTAAAATATTTGGTAGTGGTGTACAAGTAGTGATATTCTTTAAAAATTTAAGTGAGCAATTCAATAATTAATAATTACCTCTTCTTTTCAAGAAGAGTATTGCTTAAAAGGGAAATTTTTTTCTTGTCTTGGTTGATTGGATATGGCGTTAACGGAGTGGCTCTGTTAAGAGCAGGAGACCCGCTCTTGCAGAGCCGCGTTTCATGTCGCGAAGCGAAACGCCATCCCATCCTAACGGAATGCTCCGCAAACAACCGCTTTTTTATCCTTTAAAGGATAGACTTTAAACCCTGGTTTTTCGGTAAATACTATTAGAAATCTCCAAAAATCAAAAATCAAATCAATTATCGAGCATAAACCGTCAATTATTTCTCCCTACTCCCTACTCCCTACTCCCTCTTTTCTAGAGATATCTATTTATCTGAAACACTCTAAAAAAATTTCCATCTAACAAATGATATAGCAATCCGCGCATAGGTTGCGGGTAATTAAAAAGTAAATAAAAAAGTTGAAACTCTCACCTGTTCCCTGTTCCCAGTTAATTTTTCCCTAAAAAGCAGTAAGATTTTTGCCACGAATATGCGGAGGATTGCTATAGTAGTATAAACAAACTTTCATTCCTTTGACTAATAAATAAGACTTCAAACCTCCCCTTTGAAGACAATAAAAAAGAAAATTCCCTATTTCAAGCTTCCAACTTCAGACTAAGATACAGATAACTAAAAATACCCAATTATCTACACCCAGATAAAATTTATCAGCTCTCTAAATTAACCATCAGTTTGAGCAGAAGAAGAAACAAAATTAAGCAACGACATCCACACCCTTTTACCAGAATCATAACACTGCCAATTCTCATTTTTATCCAAATAACATATTAAAACCCTGTCACTATTAGAGTCAGAAAAATGCTCTGCAAAACATAAAAAAGGATAAGTCTTACGACTTAATCGTTTAGCAACAGCCAGATTTGGACATTCAATCACAAAAACAGTTTCTCCATCCAGATAGGTAAGAGAAAAAATACACTTCCGTAGAATAGCCCTCAGCCAACTTTCTGTATAGTCAAAATATCTATCTATAAGTTGATTTGTCAAAGCTTTTTCTAAAGAACGATCCAAAGAATCATGATTTTTTAGGTAATCCATATTTCAATCTGAACCTCAAATTGCAATTGCTTTGTCTTATCTGTCAACATAATAAATATAAACCTTTAAATGCCAGAATCAAAACTGGCTTATTCTGACTAAATTATCAAATTTTAATCATGCCTACCTATACCGGAATTTCTAGTGAAGCTTTTCGTCATCCCCTAGATCGTCAAGCTGAAGATGCTTTACGCAGTGTGCCTGGATTTGACTTAGTTGCCAGTAAATTCGTAGAATTTGTTTATGAACGCCCACAATATGTTTATTTAATGGGGAATGGAATTCAAGTTGGGCCTCGTCAATATGCCAGTATTTATCAGATATTTCGAGGATGTGTTAGAGACTTAGATATACTACCTGAACCTACCTTATTTGTTTCTCAAAATCCCCAAGTAAATAGTTATTCTTTGGGAAAAGAGCAACCTTTAATTGTTTTAAATACTGGTCTTTTAGACTTATTAAATGAGGCAGAATTAAAAACTGTACTAGCTCACGAATTAGGACATATTAAGTGTGGCCATCCCATCTTAAATCAGATGGCAATTTGGGCAATGGGTGTTGCTTCAGCCATTGGAGAAGTAACATTTGGTTTAGGTAATTTAGTCAGCAGCGGATTAATTTATGCTTTCTACGAATGGCGACGCAAAGCTGAATTATCGGCAGATCGGGCAGCTCTTTTAGTCATGGATGACCTAAATTTAGTTATGGAAACTATGATGAAGTTGGCTGGAGTGAGTAGCAAGTATCTCAACGAGTGTAGTTTACAAGAATTTATTCGTCAGTCCGATAATTATCAAGACCTAGACCAAGATGGACTGAATCAAGTTTATAAGTTTTTGCTTTACAATGGTGGTCAGGGTGTAATGTTGAGTCATCCTTTCCCAGTGGAGCGAGTGCGCTATTTGCAAAATTGGGCAAGTTCTGAGGAATATCGTCAAATTCATGCTGGTAATTATAAACGTGCTACTGCGGAGGGTGCTGTTGAGGTGGAAGTAGAGTCTCCAGAAAATGAAGCAGAAGTTTTGCGTCGTGAAATTCAGGAGTTACAACAGGAAATTAATCGGATAAAATCAAAATAAACTTTTCTAGACCTGGTTTTTTGTATAGATTTGGGAGTATTAGGAAAAGTATCTCAGCTTAATATTACCCCACTCTTAGATTTTTTCCGGAAAGTAACCTTCAGCAAGATGTAGTTAAAAATATAACTACTGTAGAAATGTATTAATATTTTCTTTACTTACGAAGTAAACATTCAGCAGTTAGCTATTAGCTAGCCTCTTGCCTTCTTCTGAGGAGCTGCGCTTTTTCGTATAGGGAATGCTCCGCAAACATGTCGCTCCGCGAAACAGCTATTTATTTGAGTTTTACCGAAAAATAAAGGTTTAAAGCCTCTACTTTCAAGGAGAAACAATGAATTTATTTTCCTTTTATTCAATCCTATCCGTTTTTAGGGAGAGGTAATTATCAATTATCAATTATCAATTATCAATTATCAATTATCAATTATTGAAATAAAAGCTTTATTAATTGAAGTAAATTGAATATTACTATAAAAGCCGACTTTAAAGGCTATATTCATTTATAGCAAGTCCTTAAGGTTTAGATATTATTGCTGTTTGCATAGCATTCCGCAGGAAATGCTTACCTTACGAAAGAAAACCCACCTATCATTTTCTTTATTCAAACTATACAAAATAATCAGGAATTTCTAACTATGTTACAAGATAAAAAATCCAACGGCTACAACAAACCACCTCTATTTTGGGGTCTGAGCAAAGCAGGAGTTATCGCTCTAACAGTAGGAGCTACAATAATGGGATTTACTAATCCTCCTAGAGATGAATATGTTAATTATGCTTCTAATAAACTGGCAACTGAGATTAGGGAATCTGTTTGTAAAGAATCTAAAGTACCAGACTTTTTGAGTGATTTTACAGGTGATTTAGTTAAAAGTTGTGAAAAGCTAATTAAGAGTCAAAGAACTACAATTAAAGAATTAATGGATAATGCCACCAGACGTCAAAATTTAATCTTATTTAGTTTTTATACAACTGAGTTTCAGGGTAATAGATATCAGACTATTGGTGCAGTAGGAAATTTTCTCACGTTTCCACCACAGAAAATTGATAAAAGTTAATTAGGGTTTGCTGAAAAAGTATTTTAGTAGTGGTAGGAGTCAGGAGTCAGGAGTCAGGAGTCACAGGGAATTTAGAGGAGGTAGGAGTCAGAATTATCCCTTGATTTTTCTGCCCAACTATGCGCCTAAAATACTCACTTTTTCAGATTTTCGCTCTAAAAAGCAGGTACTTTTTTCGACCTAGAAAAGCCAAACTTTTTATCTGTTAATCCTTTGAGAATTAATCAGCAAGCCCTAATTAAAATTAATGATAATTAAGCAAATAATGTAGGGATGTGTGATGGAACATTCCTACATTATTTTTTAGATTCTAAGAAGTTTTTATATAAATATTGAAAAGGCGATTTAACTTTCTCTAAATGTTCAATATTTTTTTTTAATATTCAGGAGTTACGCAAAATTTCAAGTTATACACCATCTGTAGGGGCGATTTCCGTTCCGGAATACTTTCCTTCGGAATGCTCTGCAAACGTAAACGCGTAATTAGGAGCATTCCGTAGGAAATCGCCNTAGGGGCGATTTCCGTTCCGGAATACTTTCCTTCGGAATGCTCTGCAAACGTAAACGCGTAATTAGGAGCATTCCGTAGGAAATCGCCCCTACTAGATATAGATATGGCGGTTATGAGTAAGTCCTGATAGTATTCAACGCTAAAAACGGAGAGGGGGGGATTCGAACCCCCGTATGAGTTACCCCATAACAGCATTTCCAGTGCTGCGCCTTAAACCACTCGGCCACCTCTCCAGGAAGCAAAATTATTTAATTTAAAATTTGCTCACAATTCAACTATGTTAGCAGAACTAATCTAAATTTGGCAACCCCCTCAGACAAAAAAATTTATTATTGGGTTTTGGGCCTCAATAACATAAGATTAAGTATAAGCCACGTTTTGGTCTAGTCATCAAAAGCTAATATCTAAATCGTGATAGATAACCTAAAAATCTAAACACTGACCAATAAATAAGGTCAATCATCTGCCCTTTTAAGGCAATAAAGAAAATTCCTCTAGCTGAAGCCGGAGGTACTGTTAACTGATAACTGATAACTGAAATGGCCTCTTATCACCAGATTAATATACACGATCGCCAAAATAATACCCATTATAAAGTCCAGGTTCCTGATGACCGCTACATTCTACACAGTGCTGAGAACCAAGGAGTCGAATTACCATTTTCCTGCCGTAATGGTGCTTGTACTACTTGTGCAGTCAGAGTTATATCTGGGGAAATCTATCAACCTGAAGCAATGGGGCTATCCCTAGAACTGCAAAAACAGGGTTATGCTCTTCTTTGTGTCAGTTATGCCCGTTCTGACCTATTTGTAGAAACACAGGATGAAGATGAAGTGTATGAACTCCAATTTGGCCGCTACTTTGGCAAAGGAAAGGTAAAAGTTGGACTGCCATTGGATGAGGACTAAAATAATTTATCTACTTATGGCCTGTATATTGTTGGCTAGTTGTCAAAATCTAAACCGACCTTCAGGCAAAGTTACTAGAGTAGAAAGAGTTGTTAGTGGACAAACTCTAGAAATAGCTGACCGTTCTGCTGCTGTACCCTTATTAGAACCCATTCGCTTGATTGGCATTCAAGCGCCTGATATTAGACAAAAACCTTGGGGACAAGAAGCAAGAATTGAACTAGAAAAATTAACTTTGGGGCAAGAAGTATTATTGGAGTTTGATGTCCAGGAAAAAGATAGATTTGATCGCTTACTAGCTCATGTTTGGCTTAGAGGGAAACTAATCAATGAATATATGGTAAAAGAAGGTTTAGCTCTAGCAGAGCCATATTTTCCTAATACTAAGTATATGGAACGTCTGACTAATGCCCAAGAAAGAGCTAGATTGATGGGGTTAGGTATTTGGAACCCAGACCAACCAATGCGTCAAACTCCTGGACAATTTCGCTCAAATAGAGAATAGGGAGTTTCATTAATTGATAATGGACAATGGATAATGGATAATTATTTTTGTTTCGCGGAGCGACATGTTTGCGGAGCATTCCCTATACGAAAAAGCGTTTTGGCTAAGAGCTGACATGAATGTGCAGCATTCCCCAGAAAAGCTTTGTGGCACGCAAACATAATTATTAATTATCAATTAGTCAGAAGTAGAGGGTCTCGAAGATATGCAAGGTGCATTAATGAAAACTAACTTTTCCTCCATAACTCCGATACTCTTTACTCTTTCCCCCCAGACCTCCCATACCTCCCACACCCCCCACACTCTCTAAAATAATGCCGTCAATCAAGTTAATTATTTTTTATTTTTTATGAGTATAGAAGAATTAAAAGTTTTCCTAGATATTGCCACTGAAGCTGCTCTTGCTGGTGGTGCGGAGTTAATGTCTTATTGGGGTAATCTCAAAGATATTCAAGAAAAAGGTAATCCAGGAAATTTGGTAACTGAAGCGGACAAAGCAGCAGAAGAGGCAATTGTCAAAGTATTACAGCGACATTTGCCAGACCACGCTATTCTTGCTGAGGAGTCGGGAGAATTGGGAGATATAACCAGTAGATATTTGTGGGCAATAGACCCTTTGGATGGTACTACTAATTTTACTCACCAATATCCTTTTTCAGCTATTTCAGTGGGATTACTAATTGATGGACTGCCACAGGTGGGAGTGGTATTTAATCCAATTTTGGATGAATTGTTTCGTGCTGCTAAAGGGTTGGGAGCAACTCGAAACCGTGAGCCAATTTCTGTTTCTCAAACTACTACGTTAGAAAAAAGTTTAGTTATTACAGGTTTTGCCTATGACCGTCGGGAAACAACGGATAATAACTATAAGGAATTTTGTCAAATGTGTCATTTAGCTCAAGGAGTAAGACGTTCGGGTTCTGCTGCTCTGGATTTGTCTTTCATTGCTTGTGGTTGTGCAGATGGTTATTGGGAAAGAAATTTGTCTCCTTGGGATGTGGCTGCTGGTATAGTCATCTTGGAGGAAGCAGGAGGTAAAGTTACGGCTTATAATGGTAGTCCTTTTGATTTCAAGTCGGGGAAAATTTTGGCTACTAATGGTAAAATTCACGATTTGATGAGTAAAGCTTTGATTGAAATTCCACCTCTAGCTTATTGGGATACTACTGATAGATTAAATTAGACCTCTCTAAAAATGAGGGAGTAGGGAGTAGGGAGTAGGGAGTAGGGAACAGGAGGAAATAATTGATTTTATTTTTTATTATTTAGATA
>NZ_LGSU01001143.1 GCF_002260545.1 Hydrocoleum sp. CS-953
CTTGTTTCTGTGGCTGCCATTTTTGCTAGAGGAATTCTAGCTGCGTTGGCTGCTAGGGCTGCTTTTTTGAAGATGTAGTCTACTTGTTCTTGTGTATAAGTTGCGTATTTTTCTTGGGCTAATTTTACTTTTTGTATGAGTTCTTCGAGTTGTTGCTCGTTTGTTACTTTCATATTTTCTCCCTAACCTAAATTTTGGCTTTTTCTGGAGCTGGTTTAATATCCGACTCTATTATAATTCCATTTTTTTCCTGTCAAGTTAATTTGAGTTATTTTCTCAATTTTTTAATTTTTTTGACATATTTTTTGTTTTTAATATTTAATTGATTTTAAATCTGTATTAAATTGAATTTTATTAACTTGAAATCAGTGTAGAATTAAATTTTTTTTTATATAGAAGCCCCAACAGTATCTTTGCCGGGAAGTAAATTTTTGAGGCACGAGTCGTCTGTGGATATAGGAAATACAACTATAGCAACAGCCAGGGCGATTAGGACATAGACTGATGGTGAATCAAAGACCACGGAAACACTTTTCCAACTGTTCCCTGTTCCCTGTTCCCTGTTCCCTGCTATAAAAGATGGAAAAATATTCCAATAGACCTCTCCAGACAAGAGGGAGTAGGAAGTAGGGGGGAAAGAATTGATGATTTATACGGGATAATTGATTTGATTGTTGATTATCGAAGAGGTCTAATACACCCCATCACCCCATCTCCCCATGTCCCATCTCCCTATCTCCGCTATTTCCCCATCACACAGTATTTTTCAATAGAACCCTTTTGGGGTCTATTGAATCCATTTGGAATATAAGCAAAGGTGCGGGTTTTTGGCTCTTGAGTCAAGAGTCAGAGAAATAGAATAGAGGAAAAACACCCCTATTAATGTGCCCTTATGCAACATCTCGCGGTCTTCTCCACTTTCCTACTTCCCACACTCGCGATCTATAGATCCTTTTATACCAATTCCCATGCATTATTGCTATACTTGGGGGATACTTCAGTTATTAACTAATTAGCAGGGCGCAGAATCATTTTTTTGCTAATTTCAGCTAGTAATGATGTTAATTATTCTTATGTTTGCTTCTCCCCTACTCCACTTTTCCCCTCCTGGGAGGGGTTAGGGGTGGGTCCCCTACTCCCCTACTCAACAAAATGTAGAAAAGTTTTTGAGAAATGGTATTAGGGGTTCTATGCGGTCATTTCAGTTATCAAAAAAATTGAATCGCGCAACCCCGCCTTTTAAGGCAAAATGTTTTTGGAGCGGGGTATAAATCCCCGTTACAAAAACAACTTCTGTACGGGTGATTTCGTTTCCTGCGGAATGCTGCGCAAACCGAATGCTGTCGCTTTCCGCGTAATTAGGAGCATTCCCTAGGAAATCACCCCTACTGACTTCTAACTTCTGACTTCGTTAACAGTACCTCCTACTGAAGCCAGAGGCGTATCTAGGTTATTTTTTGCTCAGGATTTAGCACTCAGCATTTACCTCAAAAAGGCAACAGACAACAGAGTTAGAGATAATTTTTCCAAATTTCCTTTCGATGGAAAGATTTAGGTAGGATAGTTAATCATACTGAATACTAAATATTAATACCATATTAGACTTCATAAGTCAATACTAGAAAGCTAGAGAATAAGTAAAAGTTGTCTAAAATAGAGATTATGTTTTAAATTTTAAATAAAAGCCATCAAATTCAGCAGAAAATTTTGGTTGCTATTTCTACGAGCTTGCGTTTTTTCAGCCATTTGGTATCATATATAAACAATGATATGATGCCACTTTTATAACTAATTTTCAAAATGCTTGGGAAATAATAGCCTTAAACCTAAGTATTTTCGTTGATGAAGTGGCTAAAAAATAGTAACTGGGTAAGGAGCGATCGCCTAGATGGCTAACTAATTTTCAAACCGATAATTTCTCCGGTTTGACAGAATCAAAATTTAGTGGTATTTATCCTTAAATTAATTCCTGCTATAACAATCCTAAATTGGTTGTGAGAATTGTCATAATAGTTAATTTGAGCTGAAAACCTCTAAAATTCTGACTCCTGTAGGGGCGAATTCCTGCGGAATGCTGCTAATTACGCGATTCGCCCCCACGACCAAAATATTACAACTTAAATAGGATTACTATATTTATCACAAAACTTCTCCATCAAACAGACTAATCCAAAACCGCTGCATACCTGTCGTACCAGTACAAAATAGCAACTTACCCAATAACTCCAACCCCAGTTGATTTAACTTTTCTTCCGAATTATAAGCCATTACACCAGAACGCCTAGGATTCATACGACTGCGAAAGTGTGCCCTAAATTGTTCTAAATAAAAAGATAATTGTAAATGACTTTCTATTGGTAACTGTTTTTGACTCAACTGCTGATAGTCAAACAAAAGTTGCCTAATTGGGACAGTTAAACGTTTTGCCAAGTGACAAGCAATAATAACTAGAGCTTTCGCTTCGTTCAATTTCAAGGGACGACGTTGACTATTTTGACGTAGGGGATTTGTACTACGCAGTCGCCACAAAGAAACACGATTGGGAATAATTTCTTGTAGTTCCAAGTCTTTAACAACCTTCAGCATCACTTCAGCTCCTCCAAGTTGTAAAGCTTCAATTGCCAAAAGCATTAAATCAATTTGAGTCCTAGTTCTTCGGGGACAACTACCATCAGGGAGAGGTATATCTGGTAAATTATTCAATATCAATGGTTTAGATAGACTGGGAGAAGTTTTTAATTCCATTACTTTTACAGCAATATTCTATACTTCCTTACACTATTTTGGTGAAAATATCAAGACAGTTAAAAAAATCTGCTCAAAAAACATTAAATAATAACACTTAAATTACAAGTCTTAGTATTAATAATTTTTAGAAAAAAAGATATACTTCCATTACTGATAATTTTTTTAATGATACAATTCCCAAGATTAGTTTCTAAATAATTATATAACCTTTCACATTTACTATCTGATTAGTATTAGGCTACTACAATTGCTCTAACCAAATCTGAGTATATTTTCAATTTTGACTTTAACCACAATGGAACTAAAAAATTTAATCCGCGAAATCCCAAATTTTCCTAAACCGGGAATTCTATTCCGAGATATTACTACCCTTCTGAGTAACCCTGATGGTTTACATTACACTATTGACATTTTGACAGAAAAATGCTCAGAATTTCAACCAGACTATGTAGTGGGTATGGAATCGCGAGGGTTTATTTTTGGCGTGCCTTTAGCTTATCAGTTGAATGTAGGCTTTATACCAGTCCGCAAACCGGGAAAGCTACCCGCAAAAGTCTACTCAGTTACTTATGATTTAGAGTATGGCCAAGATAGTCTAGAGATGCACCAAGATGCAATGCCACCAGGTAGTCGAGTTTTAGTAATTGACGATCTGTTGGCAACGGGTGGGACTGCAGAAGCTACAGTTCAATTAATAGAGAAAGCAAATTGTAATTTAGTGGGTTTTGGTTTTGTTATTGAGTTAAAAGACTTAGGTGGGCGACAAAAATTACCTAAAGTGCCAATTATTAGTTTGATTGAATACTAAAAATAGGGAGTAGGGAGTAGGGAGCTGATTTCTAGTATCAATATATATGGCAATTTCCGGTAATAACTGACAGTTCTGATGGGGATTTTCTTGAGTGAGCCAAACGAATAGTTGACAATGCGCTTGGAGGTGATTGGATTGTACGCCAAAAAACTTGAATTAAAGCTTAATAATCAGGAGCGCTCAAAAATGGCTCAATGCGCTGGTTATGCTCGTTTCGTTGACAACTATGGCCTCAGTATGGTGAACGGAACTTCTGGTATGACCAAAGTTAACAAACGTGGCCAGGAAGTTAGCTTGAGTTACGCATTACGCATTTTAGAAGCTAAAAAAGTCTTTACTGACTATGTAAAAAAGCAACCAGAATATGTCTGGACTTCTAATTATTCGTCTCGCATTTATCAAAGTGCTTTTCAACATCTAGGTGAAGCATTTAAACGGTATAAAGAAGGAATCAGTAAATATCCTAAATTAAAAAGGAAAAAAGACCGACAATCTTTTACGGTTTATGACGGTCATGGAAAAGTAACAATTAATCCTGGTAAGAAAATTAAAATACCAACCTTAGGAACTTTTCGATTATGGGAATCAATTCCTTACACCACAGCAAGTCAGACTTTTACTATTAGTAGAACAGGAGAAAAATGGTTTGTTAGTTTCAGTATTGAAGCTTCTCAGTTACCAGTTCATCCTCTATTAGATGAGCGACAATACGAAACTTTTGGTATAGATGTAGGGGTCAAACAATTTGCAAGTATAACCAACCAAGAATTGGGGAACTCCGAAGTTTTTAGTATCCCAGACTCCATTAAAATAGAGCAATTAAAGCTAGCCAAGTTTCAATGGCGCAACCGCAATAAACAGTTAGAAGGTAAAGGTAAACCACCTTCAAAAAATGCCATTAAATATTACAAAAAACAGGCGTTGTACCATGGTCGTGTAGTTAATATTCATAGGGATTTCATAGAGAAAACTACTACCAATTTAGCGAGTAAAGTAAAGCACGTCTGCTTAGAGAATTTAAATGTGAAAGGGATGATGCAAAATGGTAAATTGGCAGCATCAATAGCAAGGCAAGGATTTTATGAATTTAGACAACGATTGACAACCAAAATCGTTAGTTCTGGAGGGACAGTAGTGCTAGCCCCCCTGTGGTTTCCATCATCGAAAACTTGTCATAATTGTGGTTACATTAATCAAGAATTAAAGTTAAAAGACCGTACTTTTGATTGCCCTGATTGTGGAATGAGAATAGACCGGGACTTGAATGCGGCAATGGTGTTATCTCAGTATGGAGAAGTTAATCAAAATGCTAGGGGGTAGGCTGTACCCGAATTTACGCTTGTGAACTGGAAGAGGCCAACCTCCCAGGTTGAAGCAAGAAGCAAACATCTTTAGACTGGCATTACCAGGTCATACCCAAGTTTTGCCGGAATTGTTTAGGTATTGTACAGCAGTAGGATGAATATTTATAATTTATATAAAAAATAGCAATTTATATAAAAAATAGCGAGTAGGGAGTAGTTCTGAGCCAATGGGAACAAAAGCGAGTAGCTATCAGAAATGATTGGCGAAAAAAGCTGTAAGGGTTTGGTTTCCAAATCCCATTTTTGTTTGGGTTTGGAGGCCAAACTCTTATGATAAAATGTGACACATTTAGGATTAGTATTATAGTTAATTTAATTGGTGGATAAAAAATTGAAGCATAACAAGCTAAAACAACTAATTACCAGTGACACTTTTGCTTATATATTGAAGAGAATATTACAAGCAATTTTGACTTTATTCTTAGCATCTGCTCTTTGTTTTGCTGTTATTCAGTTGGCTCCAGGTAGTTATTTAGATACTTTAAGTCAAAATCCCCAAATTTCCCAAGAAACTATTGAACAACTTAAGGAACAATTTGGGTTAGATAAGTCGCCTTTAGAACAATATTTACGTTGGTTAGGAAGAATTATTACCAGTGGAAATTTTGGTAGAAGTTTTGTTTTTCAACAACCAGTGGCAGACTTATTATGGGAGCGAATACCTGCTACTTTAGTTTTATCTATTTCTTCCTTAATAATGACCTGGGCGATCGCTATTCCTTTAGGGATTATTGCTGGAGTTAATCAAAATCGTTTTTTAGACCGTTTTTTACAATTAATTAGTTACACTGGTCAAGGTTTTCCTAGTTTTATTACTGCTCTGTTGTTATTATTTTTAGCCCAAAATATTTCTCCTTTATTACCAGTTGGAGGAATGCAAAGTATCGACTACGATGATTTCTCTTTTGCGGGTAAAGTTTTTGATATGGGTTGGCACATGATTTTACCGACAATTGCTTTAAGTATTACCAGTTTTGCTGGTTTACAGAGGTTAATGCGCGGGCAATTATTGGATGTTTTGCGACAAAATTATATTCAAACGGCGAGAGCTAAAGGTCTTCCAGAGAATCGAGTTATTTACGTTCATGCCTTGAGAAATGCTATTAATCCTTTAGTAACGTTATTGGGATTTGAATTTGCTTCATTATTAAGTGGTTCGTTTATTGCTGAATATTTCTTTAATTGGCCGGGATTAGGCAGTCTAATTTTAGAAGCAGTAAGAAATCAGGATTTATATTTAGTTATGGCAAGTTTAATGATGGGCGCTCTAATGTTAATTATTGGTAATTTGTTAGCCGATTTGTTGTTGAAAGCTGTAGATCCTCGGATTAAATTGGAATTTTCGGCATTTTTTTTAGCAAAAGCTAGTACCTCTNGGATTAGGCAGTCTAATTTTAGAAGCAGTAAGAAATCAGGATTTATATTTAGTTATGGCAAGTTTAATGATGGGCGCTCTAATGTTAATTATTGGTAATTTGTTAGCCGATTTGTTGTTGAAAGCTGTAGATCCTCGGATTAAATTGGAAAGTCTGAAATAGTTATTAGTTATTCAGTTATCAGTTATCAGTTATCAGATTTTTTAGCAAAATTTAGGGATTAATTATCCATTATCAATTATCAGGAATACAAGCATTTATACCACTAACACCGTCTATCTTTTCCATAGCAGACTAACCATTAGCTAAACTTTGAACTAATTAATACTTGAATAGCTTGTTTTTTCTGCTGGAGTTAATGCTAATAGTTGGGGTTCTAAAATCTTTTAATTGCATAGCTGATTTTTGATATAGTTCGTCAATGGAAAATTATTAACTTTTTTAACTAGGGTTGAGCCAGTTTTCAACTTTTAAATTAGGGATACGGGAAAATTCACTAACATTGGCTGTAATAAATGTTAAATTCAATGTTAAAGCATGAGCAGCAATTAATAAATCATTAGCTCCAATGGGAGTTCCTTGACTTTCTAAATAAGTACGGATTTCTGCGTAATATTCCTCGATAGGATTAGTTAGTAGTATTTCAATACTCTCCAAGATGATTTCCAGTTTTTCTATGAGCTTTTGAGAGTTCTTTTTTTTAGCTCCGAATTTTAATTCACAAGGGACGATAATACTTGTACAATTTTTATTTTCTCCAACTTCTTGAATTTTGGAAAATCTCACCGAATAATTGTAAGCATTCAGGTATTAGCTGTCAGCTATCAGCTTTTAAAACCTCAACCTTAAGGAGGATATTTAAACGAAGATCGTCCTGAAAACTGACTTTTCTAGTAATATAAAATTTCTGAATAATAAAGCTTTTATCAAAAACTAAAAGCAATAGCTGATGGCTGATAGCT
>NZ_LGSU01001144.1 GCF_002260545.1 Hydrocoleum sp. CS-953
TATAATATATTTGATAATTTTATAATTACTTCAATATTCAATCTCCCTTACTCTCTTATATGAAAACAGAGGAGAGAGATGGGGAGATGGGGAGATGGGGAGATAGGGAGATGGGGTGTATTAGATATCTCCCACTCATCCAATCCTCAAATTAATTCTCACCCATTTTTTATCAATTACTTCTCCCTCCGACCTATTTTCTGGAGATACTGTTAGGGCTTCTATATAGAATCCGGTTATATAATATATTTGATAATTTTATAATTACTTCAATATTCAATCTCCCTTACTCTCTTATATGAAATTCCGTTATACAGTTATCGCATTTGCTACTTCACATCAAGACAGACCTTACTCAGTAAACTCTTAAATAATTTTCGCGGCTTCAATCTTTCCTTTTTTTCTGACTTTTAACTTTTAACTTTCTTTGTCATAGGATAATTAATTACTCAGATTACATATTATATTAAATCCTGTTAATTGCACATAGAATCCGATTCTATGATATATTGTTGATAGTTCTATATTCAATTCCCCCACACGGACTACACAGACCACACCTCCCCACACTCTAATTACACCAATACTACCGGATTTGATATGATTTTCGTGCTTAGGGGCTAGGTAGGGACGTTGCATAAAACCTCCCGACTCCCCTACTCAATAAAATTTAGAAAAGTTTTTCGGAAATGGTATAATTCCGTAAGCATTCAGCTCTCAGCTCTCAGCTATTACTTTTAGTGCGTATAGAAAAGCTTTATTAATGGAGTCAGATTTTTCTGACTCCAAAAGCTAGCACTCTTGATCTTAAAGTCTATAGAAGCCCTAACCGTATCTCCGTAAAGGTGAGGGTTTTTGCCTCTTGAGTCAGGAGTAGGGGTGATTTCCGTTCCGGAATACTTTCCTTCAGAATGCTCTGCAAACGTAAACGCGTTTGCGTTAGCGTTAGCGCAGCTCCTCTGCAAGAGNGTGATTTCCGTTCCGGAATACTTTCCTTCAGAATGCTCTGCAAACGTAAACGCGTTTGCGTTAGCGTTAGCGCAGCTCCTCTGCAAGAGGCAGCTCCTCTGCAAGAAGCAACATTCCGTAGGAAATCACCCGTACAGGAGTCAGGAGATTGAGAAATACTCAGAGGGGAAAAAAGTAGAATCTAGGCCCGCATATCCCCACACTTCCCACACTCCCAATCTATAAGATCCCAAATGGGTTCTATATTTATTTGACATACTCCCGACGTTGCCCTTACGGGACAACGCGGGATTCTTCAGTCTGGGAAACCCTGACCACTGTTTTGACAGAGGTGATGTCCTCCCCCTGTGTTCGTTGACCTTATATCAACTATAACCATCACAACAAAATGCCTCCTACTTGTCAAGGGGATCGGAACATTTTATTTGTGGAGATATCCGAATCTTGGCCCTGGCTTTCCCANCCACTGTTTTGACAGAGGTGATGTCCTCCCCCTGTGTTCGTTGACCTTATATCAACTATAACCATCACAACAAAATGCCTCCTACTTGTCAAGGGGATCGGAACATTTTATTTGTGGAGATATCCGAATCTTGGCCCTGGCTTTCCCATACGACGCTCCCCTCCGGGAGAGCGCGGGACTTCCCGCCAGGGAAGTTAAACCCCGTCTGATGGCTGAGGTACTAATAGCTGAATGCTTACATAATTCCTCCCTAGGTAACAGGAAGATTATTATTGCCAGTCTGGTGATGAGGATGATTATGATTTAAGTTGACATAATAACTAATAAGTTGGGTGAGGTAAATGTAAGTCTGAATATCGATTTGATTTGATAATAACATTTCTCGATATTTACTCTCTGATTGTTTTAGCCGATCCTTGATTTTTTCTTGGCATACTTCTGACATATTTTGCCACTCATCAATCAATTCTATTGTATCTTGAATATCTTGTTGACGTTGTTTTTTTTTGCAAATTTCGGCATCGTTCAGCAATAANGATTTAAGTTGACATAATAACTAATAAGTTGGGTGAGGTAAATGTAAGTCTGAATATCGATTTGATTTGATAATAACATTTCTCGATATTTACTCTCTGATTGTTTTAGCCGATCCTTGATTTTTTCTTGGCATACTTCTGACATATTTTGCCACTCATCAATCAATTCTATTGTATCTTGAATATCTTGTTGACGTTGTTTTTTTTGCAAATTTCGGCATCGTTCAGCAATAACTTGTGTCATATCTTCTAGCTTTTCATAAGCTTCTCTAGGCAAATTTCCTTCAACCAACATTAACCGATGTTGCTGTCTTAATTCTTCCACTTCTTTCAGAGCTTGAACAGGATTTGTTTCTACACAATAACTAATTTCACTAAGAGCTAAACTGCTATTTCTAATCAACTTTTTACATCGTTTCTGACGCCACATTCTTAGTAAAAAGCCGATGACACCTGTAAAGATCACAATAATAACACCAGCTTGTAAGTCTTGATTTTCCTCAAAGTAGCGCATCCAAATTTCTCTAGGGTCGCCTTCGTTAAATGCTTGTTGGGAACCAGGGTGGAGATATAGTAACCCACTGCGTAATAAAGACCGAGCATTACCGTTAGCAAGTTCTGGGTAAAATAATGAATATTGTCGAGAGGATGAGATGAGCGACCAAGTTAAAAGAGCAATTTTTTCTTTGCTGACATCGGGACGAGTGACTAAAGCAGCAGCAGTAGAAATAGTCGGTAAGTCTTTGTCAGGAATTGGAGAGAGAGGCATATAACTACCCTTGGGAAAGGTTGCACTTTGGTATGATTCAGGAAATTGAATGGTTAAATAATTAATAAAAGAAGTCGCCATTGGAACTAATTGGAGAGTAGGAGGTGTTGTTAGTTGAGCTTTCACTTTTTTACTGCCTCCTAATGGACCTACATAAACTAAAGCATCTATTTCTTGTTGTTTAAGTTTATTAAATCCTTGTTTGAAATCAAGTTGTTGTTCAATAATTTTTAAATTGGTAGCACTGAATAGTCGTTTGGCAGTGAAGTAAATGCCACTGCCAGGGGTACCAAAGGCGACTCTTTTTCCTTCAAGATCGCTAAAAGTTTTGATTTCTGAGTCAGATGGTGTAATGAGGTGTAAATATTCATGGGCAAGAACAGCTATTGCTTGTACTTGCCCAGCTTTCATTGCTTCGCTAGCTACATCTAATTGAACTAGAGCAATGTCTGTTTCTTTATTGAGCAAACGTTCTAAGTTTTCCTGTGAACCTTCGGAATTATAGTTGCTGTGGATAGACATTTTCCCAACTTCGCGAGCTGAGTTTATTATTTGTCTGCCCATGCGTTCGTAAGCTCCACCACCGGCACCANTGCTTGTACTTGCCCAGCTTTCATTGCTTCGCTAGCTACATCTAATTGAACTAGAGCAATGTCTGTTTCTTTATTGAGCAAACGTTCTAAGTTTTCCTGTGAACCTTCGGAATTATAGTTGCTGTGGATAGACATTTTCCCAACTTCGCGAGCTGAGTTTATTATTTGTCTGCCCATGCGTTCGTAAGCTCCACCACCGGCACCACTGGAAAGGGTGAGGATCCGACTTTGGGAACTACAGCTAGTTAAGGCGATCGCCCATAATAATATCCCTCCTATTGCTTTTAGTTTACTGAGTCGTTTTTTTTGGTGTTTCATATAATGTTTTTGGGATTGCAGAGCTACTTGACTTAAGCTACAATTTTATATTATTTTATTTTTAATAATGTAAGCATTTCCTGCAGAATGCGGAGCTAACAATTGTCAGTCATCAGCTATCAGTGACTAACATAAGGATAATTCATTAATGGATAATGGATAATGGATAATTGATAATTGATAATTACAAGAAAATTAAAACCGTACGGGAATTGAAGATAAGGAAATTCAAGAGCACTTTTTTTCCCCTATCCAAGGGGAGGCTTCAAGGCGCGAATTCTTTAATTATTAATTATTAATAATTCGGTAAAGGAGTGAATAATTAAAAGTATTGAAATAGATAAAGGAGATGAGCTAAACTTAGATATTTACCAAACAAACTCTACAAATTGTCTAGACTAAATTGCCCAATAACTGATATGTCCGGTAGCATCGGTATTCTAAGGTAAGGGTAAGGAAGAAGGAAGAAGGAAGAAGGCTGTAATTACCTACAACAAAAGGTTTAAGAGCCAGAAAAAACTTAAATTTCCTGTAGTTATTAACCCTGGGGTTTACACGCTCCGATACCAGCGGACATGATATGACTTTATTTTTATTGCTGAGAGCTGTTAACGTAGTTCCTCCTGCGGAGCTAATAGCTGAATGCTTAGAAAATAATGACATTTCTAATTTGAAGTATGATAGCTAATATTAAATCCAGGTAATTAGTTATGGTATTAAATACAACAGATTCGAAGTTAATGTAGTAAGAAGTAAAAAATAGGAGTCTTTGCTAAAAGCAATCTTGATTATAATTCTTTCCTTTTTATATAGCTATTGAGATTTTTTGTGAAAAAAAAAGTCTTTTTCTTCCTCTTTGTAAATTCTTAATTCTTAATTCTTAATTCTTAATTCTGCTATACCAAGTCAAAAGTTTGCCAGTTAATGGGATACTTCCACACACCTAAAAAATTACATTTTATCAATGTTTCTATCCCATAGAAACAGAATTATTACTTCCCATTTCTGACGTCTGACTTTTGACTTGTAACTACATTTAAGAATTCATTGCTGTAGCACGAGCAGCGGCAGCTTCATCCGGATGAATATTTAAGCGAGTTAAATTTATCCGACCCTTAGCATCTATTTCTCGTACTTTAACAATGANCACCTAAAAAATTACATTTTATCAATGTTTCTATCCCATAGAAACAGAATTATTACTTCCCATTTCTGACGTCTGACTTTTGACTTGTAACTACATTTAAGAATTCATTGCTGTAGCACGAGCAGCGGCAGCTTCATCCGGATGAATATTTAAGCGAGTTAAATTTATCCGACCCTTAGCATCTATTTCTCGTACTTTAACAATGACTTCATCTCCAATTGCTAGCTCATCTTCTACTTTACCTACGCGATAATCTGCAATTTGGGATATATGAACCATTCCTTCTTTGCCAGCGAATACTTCCACAAAAGCACCAATAGGAATAATTCGAGTCACTCGACCAACATAAACATCCCCAGGATTAAGTTTTTTGGTCATCCCTTGGATAATATTGCAGGCTTGTTTAGCTTTTTTACCATCCGCTGCTGCAATAGTAACAGTGCCATCATCATCAATATCAATTTTGACACCTGTTTCTTCAGTAATACCCTTAATAGTCTTACCACCAGGTCCAATAACTAAACCAATCATTTCTGGGTCTATCCTAAAGCTTAAAAGTCGCGGTGCATAAGGTGACATATCTGGACGAGGTACATCAATGGCATTCAGCATCTTTTCCAGAATATGTATCCGTGCAGGTTTAGCTTGATGAATAGCATCAGCAATAACCTCTAGAGACAAACCTGTAATTTTCATATCCATCTGCAAAGCTGTAATTCCGCTATCGGTACCAGCAACTTTGAAGTCCATATCACCCAAAAAGTCTTCTATACCCTGAATATCTGTCAGGATACGAACTTCCTCACCTTCCTTGATTAAACCCATAGCTGCTCCACTTACAGGTTTAGTAATAGGAACCCCAGCATCCATTAAACCTAGAGTAGAAGCACAAACCGAACCCATAGAAGTTGAACCATTTGAAGAAAGCACTTCTGAAACTACCCGAATCACATAAGGAAAAGTATCGCTTAGTGGTATGACCGGGAATAATGCACGTTCTGCTAAAGCACCGTGACCAATTTCCCGACGACCAGGCGATCGCATTGGTTTAGTTTCTCCTACGGAAAAAGGAGGAAAGTTGTAATGATGCAAATAGCGTTTTTCGTCTTGGGGATGTAGATCGTCTGCCAATTCTTGAGCATCACCAGGAGTTCCTAGAGTAACAGCAGACATTACTTGAGTTAAACCTCGATTAAATAGAGAACTACCGTGAACTCGTTGTGGTAATACTCCCACCCGACAAGAAACAGGGCGTACTTCATCTAACTTCCGACCATCAACCCGGATACCTTCGTCAATAATTTGTTTGCGCATCAACTTTTTAGTGACACCCTTAAAGACATTCCCTAGTAACCCATTGTCTGATTCAACCAATACCTTGATCTTTGCTTCTTCTTCAGACTCTTCAGGAAGTTCAGCGATCGCTTCTGCTAGAGAATCTT
Source organism: Hydrocoleum sp. CS-953 (assembly GCF_002260545.1). Taxonomy (GTDB): domain Bacteria; phylum Cyanobacteriota; class Cyanobacteriia; order Cyanobacteriales; family Microcoleaceae; genus Trichodesmium. Next base: position 6,238 of record NZ_LGSU01001144.1, read on the forward strand.
TAATTGTATCCAGTTTTTCATCGCGCTGATTTTTATCCAAATCATATTCAGACAAAACCTGTTTAATAGATTCTGTAGCTTTTTCCTGGATATAGTTTTCTAAGGTAGGGTCTACTTCGGGAGGTTCCAACTCTACAAGTTCAATACCCATTTCAGCAATAATTTCTCGTTGAGCTTCAATCAGGTCACAAACTGCTTCATAACCAAAATCAATTGCCTCAATAATGTCTTGTTCTGGCAATTGATTTGCTCCTGCTTCTACCATTATTACCCCGTGGGGAGACCCAGCGACCACCAAATCTAAGTCGCCATTTTTAACTTCACGGTAAGTAGGATTAATGATAAAGTCATCTCCTACCAACCCTACCCGTACTGCAGCCATTGGACCATAAAAAGGCAGCTTGGCCAATAATACTGCTACTGAACTACCTGTTACGGCTAGCACGTCTGGTGGTACTTCCTCATCCATAGACAATGTTGTGGCCACAATTTGAATATCATCTCGTAACCAACTAGGAAATAGGGGGCGTAGTGGCCTATCTATCAAACGACCAGTAAGTGTCACCTTTTCTGGAGGGCGACCTTCGCGACGCAAAAAACCACCAGGGATTTTTCCTCCAGCGTAGAGTCTTTCCTCGTAGTCCACCAATAGAGGTAGAAAATCTATTCCTTCTCTACCTTTGGCTGTAGTAGCTGTGACTAATACTGCTGTATCTCCTGACTCTATCATTACAGCACCGCCAGCTTGAGGCGCAAATACACCAACCTTCAGTCGAATATCGCGTCCGTCAAAGGATATGGATTTGTTTATCTCTTCCATCCAGTTTTTTTTCCTTCTATATTCTTTACGCAATCGTAGCATTCTTGATGGGGCAATTGTTATGCTATTTAAGTCAGTCGTCAGTCGTCAGTCGTCAGTCGTCAGTTTATTATTGGTGCTCCAGAAAATGTATTGACTGTTGCGTTGGTCTCGCATAGTAGGAAAATTGCACTATCCAACTCTTCTGTCGGAGTGCTCCAGAAA
>NZ_LGSU01001145.1 GCF_002260545.1 Hydrocoleum sp. CS-953
TACTGTTGCTTTTTCAATTTCACAAATACATCATAGTTAGTTGTGCGACTATTACTAACAATAGATGTCACTCCAATAGACTCCATACCATCTACCCAAACTTTTTGATTTGCAGGTAACTGGGGAATAGAAAGATTTTGAGGATTGAAAGTCCGACTAATATCAATGAAAAAGTTGCCATTAAAAGACTCTGACTCTAATGGTAGAGTTTCTTGTAAAACTACACTTTCCGCCATAGAATTTGTCGGTGCAGGCAATATTTGATTTTCCACAGATCCTCCTAAAGTGAAAAATGCCACATTCCCATTCAACCAACCACGAATTACAGTAAAACCACCAAATGGTGAAGTCCATTTCACAACAGGTTTTCCGCTCGCAACAGCTTCACCTACCTCAAATTCTTTTTTCTTCATCGCCTCATCTAATTTTTTCAGAGACTCCTCAGCAGCACGGCGATCGCTTGCCTTAACCATAAACACAAACCCCGCAGCAANTGAAAAATGCCACATTCCCATTCAACCAACCACGAATTACAGTAAAACCACCAAATGGTGAAGTCCATTTCACAACAGGTTTTCCGCTCGCAACAGCTTCACCTACCTCAAATTCTTTTTTCTTCATCGCCTCATCTAATTTTTTCAGAGACTCCTCAGCAGCACGGCGATCGCTTGCCTTAACCATAAACACAAACCCCGCAGCAAATTTTTGTAACTGATCCTTATTTTTGGGAATAGGTAGTAAAGACAAAGAATATTCTCCTGCCATCCAGTTGATAAATTCCTTATCTAAATCCATCCCAGTTCCATTTTTCACAGTTTGACGGAATGTATCTGGGTTAATGGGAGCGATGGGATTAGCTGCTGCACCCTTGACATAATCAGACCACATTTTCTGTAAATTACTGCCAGATATCATCATCAAAGCATTTCCAGGAACTCGATTTAACATTCCTGTGGCATTATTTTCTACACTAAACTTTTTCTGACTATTTGGTTTAAGCCAAGAAATTGCTTTTAAATCTATACCTTCAGGAACTATGCTGACTGTTGCTGCCATTCCCTGGTTATCCTCAAGTTGTTTGAGATTTTCCTCAGACACAGGAGTAATAGATTTACTAGAAGTATAAGCAGCAGCAATAGGAATATTCACATATACCTGAGCAAAAGGTGCAGCAGTTTCCAGTTTCTCCATCGCTGCTATATAACCAGGAGCTTTTTTTAGAGAGTTGTCTCCTTTATATATATCGATCGCTCGATTTATTGCCGTTTGAGAATTAGTAACTACTAAAAACTTTCCTCCCAATGCTGCGACAGACATATCTTGCTTAGGTACTCCTTCAGTTTCTGTAATTTCAATACCTCTGTAGGTACGTTTAACTAATTTACCTTCTTTAGGAGAGCGCGGTTTGTCTAAAATTTGTTTAGCTGCCGTTGNGTCTCCTTTATATATATCGATCGCTCGATTTATTGCCGTTTGAGAATTAGTAACTACTAAAAACTTTCCTCCCAATGCTGCGACAGACATATCTTGCTTAGGTACTCCTTCAGTTTCTGTAATTTCAATACCTCTGTAGGTACGTTTAACTAATTTACCTTCTTTAGGAGAGCGCGGTTTGTCTAAAATTTGTTTAGCTGCCGTTGGATCGGCGATGGGCAATACCATCATAGTTGCTTGTTGAGCAGGGGGTGGTGGTGGAGAGTCGGGAGTAGTTGGGTTAGAAGGTTCTAAAGTAGATTTGCGCAAAAAGGCTATCATCACTTTCTTCCCTATCCAAGGTTCAATATCTCGTTGATAATTATAGCCATAGGTAGTGAGGAAGCGATCGCGCAACTCCCCCAACAATTTTTGCAAAGCAGTTTTTGATTCAGGAGTGCCGAATTGTTGAAGTTGTTCCCATTGATTGGAGTTAGTAGAAAGATGTAAAGTCATCATTGCATCCTTGGGGACAACCTCGGCACCCACAGGCAAATTGTCTACTGTTTCTTCCGAAGATATGAGGATATAGCCAGCGACACTGCCGACAATCATTACGAAAGCTGCTCCAAGTAAGGTTAAAGGTAAGGTTTTATCTTGTTTTTTCATTAGTGGAATTAGGTAGTAAGAAATAAGAGGTTTATAGATATTTGTACAAAATATTTATTCAAATGGTATTATAGATATTTACGGATATAATTAGCGATAAATTTTAAAGATAAGGCAGTAATCAGGGATTAAAAGTTGGCAACAAATAATATTTATACCAAATATTGTAGGGGCGGGTTTAACCGAAAGCCTTAACTTAAACTATCTAGTTCTCAAAACCCGCCCTCTAATATAGGGGTGGGTTTAACCGAAAACCTTAACTTAAACCATCTAGTTCTCAAAACCCGCCCTCTAATATTGCATTTATCTATGCTCACCTAGTACACTGACACATTTAATTTTGTGCATTAGGGCGGGTTTATATAAATCTTAGGGTAAGCATGAAAATTTCCACTAAACCCCGCCCCTACTATTGCAGCATTTTAGCTGTGTCGGTCCACTACTTATTTGTCCAAATAGTATTATGGATATAATTTTCAGTAGTGCATAGATTTAAGAATAATCAAAAAAATCTAACTTTTGAATTTTGTTTTTTGTTTTTTGTTTTTTGATTTTATGTGGACATCCTATCTAGAATCAATTTGCCGAGAATACGCCCAATGGTGGGAGGTTTACACTCTGACGGATGTGGCGGGAAAAAAGCCTGTTGAGCAAGGGCAAAATATTTCCCCACTCTTGGACTTGGGTTTGATGGTACAAACTGTTGCGGAGGAAAAACAGAGGGAACGTCCAGAAGAGAAAATTGAACGGTTGACAGTTTTGGAGGGTTTGCGCAAATATGCCCCCAATCATGTTTTATTGGTGGGAAGACCAGGTTCGGGAAAATCTACTGCTTTGGCCAGATTGTTATTAGAAGAGGCAGATAAGGTTAAGTCTGGAGAAAATGGCCATATTCCCATCCTCATCGAACTACGCTACAGTCAATCTTCTGTACTTGAGAGNAAAATTGAACGGTTGACAGTTTTGGAGGGTTTGCGCAAATATGCCCCCAATCATGTTTTATTGGTGGGAAGACCAGGTTCGGGAAAATCTACTGCTTTGGCCAGATTGTTATTAGAAGAGGCAGATAAGGTTAAGTCTGGAGAAAATGGCCATATTCCCATCCTCATCGAACTACGCTACAGTCAATCTTCTGTACTTGAGAGAATCCAAAAGTTTATCCACAAACACCACCCCAATATAAATATAGATACAGCAACTCTGGAAACTTGGCTCCGTCAAGGTAAATTTTTGGGCGTTGCTGAACCAAGGGATGAATCTTTCACTCCCCAGACTTCCCACACTTCCCACACTTCCCACATTCCCCACNCACCCCAATATAAATATAGATACAGCAACTCTGGAAACTTGGCTCCGTCAAGGTAAATTTTTGGGCGTTGCTGAACCAAGGGATGAATCTTTCACTCCCCAGACTTCCCACACTTCCCACACTTCCCACATTCCCCACACCTCCCACACTCCCCACACCTCCCACACCTCCCACACTTCCCACACTCCCCACACTCCCCTTTTGCTCCTCTTCGATGGGTTTAACGAGATGGCATCGGAAGCGGCACGACAACAGGTGAGAATGTTTCGGCAAGACTACCCCAAAACTGCCATGGTGTTTACGACGCGAGATTTGAGTCTGGGGGGAGATTTGGGGATTGAGAAAAGGTTGGAAATGCTGCCTCTGACGGAATCTCAAATGCAGGAGTTTGTCTGTGCTTATTTGCCAGAGCATGGTGAAAATTTATGGCAGCAGTTGCAGGGGAGGTTGCGGGAGTTGGGGGAAACTCCCATGTTTTTGTTGATGTTGTGTTCGGTGTTTAACTATAACGAAGTAATACCTGCTCATCTGGGGTTGGTGTTTCGGAGTTTTACTGAAAGTTATCGTAGTCGTCTCAAGCAAGATGTTCCCGTTGATGAAAGTTCTCGACGTTGGTGGGATAGGTTGTTGCAGGAGTTTCGACTTAGTTAACAATTTATGTGTGTAAACGATATAATACGGTAGTTCTCTTCACACATTTGTCAGTAATGAGGGTGACGCTTTATATCTTGTGCACTAATCGCTGCTCTCCACATTTCTGCCTCTCTATCTATATATACCTCTCCAAAAATCCCGCTTGCTACGACACAACAGCGCAGTGAGGGTTGGAGAACAATCATGTCCAATCTTGTCTATTGACAAAGACTCAAATGTAAGTATAGACTGTTAAGATGCGGTTGGCTTAACCGTCAATGCCTGTGGATGAGTAACCGCCGACGGCCTCAGTAGAAGCAGGAAGTAAACATCAAGAAGTGACGTTATGTGACGCTTTGTATCAGTTTNTGCCTGTGGATGAGTAACCGCCGACGGCCTCAGTAGAAGCAGGAAGTAAACATCAAGAAGTGACGTTATGTGACGCTTTGTATCAGTTTTATGAAGCAGTTGGCGTGGGTGATGAAAAATTGGGAGCATTGACTTAATCAAAGAATAACGATATAATAGCTTAAAAAGCAGTTCTATTAGAAAGTCTGGGTTCACTAATACATGAAATCCATCAGAACTAAACTCAAATTAAATAATAAGCAAAAAACTCTGATGGCTCAACACGCAGGTTATAGCAGATGGTGTTATAACTGGGGGTTAAGTTTGTGGAATGCGGCTTACAGGGATGGTTATAAACCTAATGCCCGTAAACTCAGAGAGGTTTTTACTAATCAGACAAAACCTCTTTATCCCTGGATGAAAAGCTTATCATCTAAAGTTTATCAATATGCTTTCATCCACTTGGGTGAAGCGTTTAAAAGATTCTTTCAAGGATTGAGTAAATATCCAAGATTTAAGAAAAAAGGTAAACATGATAGTTTCACAATNAAAACCTCTTTATCCCTGGATGAAAAGCTTATCATCTAAAGTTTATCAATATGCTTTCATCCACTTGGGTGAAGCGTTTAAAAGATTCTTTCAAGGATTGAGTAAATATCCAAGATTTAAGAAAAAAGGTAAACATGATAGTTTCACAATTGATAATTCTGGAAAGCCAATAGAATTAAATGGATGGAATCATAAATTACCTTTTATTGGTATTGTCAAAACTTACGAACCTATTGAGGCAATAACTCAAAAAATAACTATTAGTAGACAGGCATCGGATTGGTATCTTAGCTGTAGCTATGAATTTACTCCAAAATTAACACAAAAAACTACTAAAATTGTAGGTGTTGATTTGGGAATTAAGACATTAGCAACGTTAAGTAATGGGAAAGTATTTCAGAGTGTAAAGTCATACCGCAAGTTTGAAGCNCTTACGAACCTATTGAGGCAATAACTCAAAAAATAACTATTAGTAGACAGGCATCGGATTGGTATCTTAGCTGTAGCTATGAATTTACTCCAAAATTAACACAAAAAACTACTAAAATTGTAGGTGTTGATTTGGGAATTAAGACATTAGCAACGTTAAGTAATGGGAAAGTATTTCAGAGTGTAAAGTCATACCGCAAGTTTGAAGCCAAGCTCTCTAGACTACAATACCTGAACCGAAATAAAATTATTGGTTCTGCTAATTGGAAAAAGGCACAACTGAAGATAGCCGCGTTACATAGGCGAGTAGCTAACATCCGCAAAGATGCACTTCATAAATTGACAACATATCTAGCTAAAAACCACAGCCTTGTTGTCATAGAAGATTTAAATGTGAGCGGGATGTTGGCTAACCATAAGCTAGCTAAGTCTATAACAGACCAAGGATTTTATGAATTCAGGCGACAACTTGAGTACAAGTGCCAATGGTACGGTTGTGAGTTAGTAGTAGTTGATAGATTTTTTCCATCATCAAAAACTTGTTGCAGGTGCGGTAACATCCAAGATATGCCATTAAATCTGAGAACTTATGACTGTCGGTCATGTGGCATATCTATAGACCGTGATTTGAATGCTAGTATAAATTTGAGAAATGCGGTCGGCTTGACCGCTAATGCCTGTGGATGACTAAGCGCCGACCGCGTTTGTTACAGCAAGAAGTACAAATTAGACATGCCGGCCATGTGTCGGCTGATACAGGTNTTGTGAGTTAGTAGTAGTTGATAGATTTTTTCCATCATCAAAAACTTGTTGCAGGTGCGGTAACATCCAAGATATGCCATTAAATCTGAGAACTTATGACTGTCGGTCATGTGGCATATCTATAGACCGTGATTTGAATGCTAGTATAAATTTGAGAAATGCGGTCGGCTTGACCGTTAATGCTTGTGGATGAGTAACCGCCGACGGCCTCAGTTGAAGCAAGAAGTAAACATTAGACTTGTCGCGCTTGTGACGTTTGATATCGGTTTTATGAAGCAGTATTATGTGGCGGAAAGGTTGTTGTTGCAGTTGTCTGGAATGAGTGACTATGAGTTGCAGTGGGATTATTTGAATTATTTGAAGTGGACGGAAGTTGTGGCGTTGATATTGGGGTTGGTGGAAGATGAGGCGTTGGCGGTGCGGGTGGTAAGGTTGGCGTTGGAGGTTGATTGGTTTTTGGGGGCGAGGTTGGTGGGTAAGGTGCAAGGGAGGTTTCAGGAGCGGGCGTTGGTGGAGGTTGAGGGGTTGGAGTTGCCTGGGTTGGTGAAAGTTAAGTTGGCAGGGTTAACGGAGTCGGATGTTGCTGTTCCGGGGTTGGTTAAATTATTAAAAGACTCAGACTCTGATTTGCGTATGAGGGCAGCAGATGCTCTGGGTAAAATAGCTTCGGAAACTGCGATTGAGGCATTAATTCCACTCCTAGAAGACTCAGACTCTGATTTGCGTAAGAGAGCAGCATTTGCTCTAAGTAAAATAGGTTCGGAAACTGCGATTGAGGCGTTAATTCCACTCCGAGAAAAGTCAGACTCTGATGAGCATAGCAGTTCAGAAACTGCGATTCCAGGATTAATCCCACTTCTAGAATATGAAGACTCTTATGTGTGCTGGAATGCAGCACAAGCTCTGGCTAAAATAGGTTCGGAAACTGTGATACCGGAATTAATCCCACTTCTAGAATACGAAGACTCTTATGTGCGTTGGAATGCAGTAGAAGCTCTAGGTGAAATAGGTTTAGTTGTCGAAAAATCGGAAACTGTGATTCTGAGATTAATTCAAATGTTAGAAGATTTGGACTCTTATGTGCGCAGAAGTGCAGTAGAATCTCTGATTGAGATAGGCTCAGAAACTGCGATTCCAGGATTAATTCAACTT
>NZ_LGSU01001146.1 GCF_002260545.1 Hydrocoleum sp. CS-953
AACGTCCGTACGGGAGAAGTAAAAATAGAGATAATCAAAGATTAAATTGTCTCAAATCAGCAAAAAGGTAATTATTCAAAGGTAATTACTTAATGACTGAAGTATTAATCAAGTATAGCATTACTTTTGGGAATTGGTATAATACAAAATTTGCTTACTTTGGAGAATAAGACTTGACCATCAGTATTGTTCATTAATTGATAATTGATAATTGATAATTACCTCTGGTTAAAACCATCAGATTGAAGATAAGGAAATATCCTAGCACTTTTTTTCCCTATCCAAGGGCAGGCTTTAAGGCGCGAATTATTTAATTATTAATAATTAATAATTCGGTAAAAACTCCAAGTAGGTTTTGGCTTTGGTGACCAAACCCCTACGAGGCATGAATTTTACCAATACTACCAGATTTGATATATTACTTCTATTTTTTGTATCTTTTCAGTTATATTAGAGGTTAAATGTATCAGGAAATATAAAAAAAGAAGATAGGGAATAGGGAACAGGGAATAGGAAACAGGGAATAGGGAATAGGGAATAGGGAATAGGGAATAGGCAAAAAAACAATTATTTGTTATCAAGAAATTCACAACTAACTGATTGAGTATGAATAGTCACCTACTCCCTCTGTAGAGTTATTTCAATCCCTTGCCTTATTCAANGAATAGGGAATAGGCAAAAAAACAATTATTTGTTATCAAGAAATTCACAACTAACTGATTGAGTATGAATAGTCACCTACTCCCTCTGTAGAGTTATTTCAATCCCTTGCCTTATTCAAGCTAGTTGATTGAATTCTGAAACTTTTTGCTTAATACTTATTTTACAAACAGTCTCTTAAACTCAAGTTTATTTGTCTAATTTTAGTTAAAAACAACTCTTAATAATGATTCCAACAAATTTGTTTATTTTAGGTATAGGTGGTCTTTTTGCGGGTATTCTGGCTGGATTTTTAGGAATTGGCGGTGGTACGGTTATGGTACCTCTATTAGTGGCTTTGGGATATGAACCTATACAAGCAGTTGCAACTAGCGCTTTAGCTATTGTAATTACAGCGAGTTCCGGTACTCTACAAAATTGGCGTATGGGTTACATTAAACCTAAAAGAGTTATTTTGTTGGCATTACCAGCATTATTCGCTGCTCAAGTTGGGGTTTATTTGGCGGAACAATTTTCCTCTACTTTATTATTGTTAGGTTTTGGTTTATTAATGTTAGTTAATATTTATCTATTCGAGTTTCGCAAGGGTGTTATAGCTAAACAAAAAGGTGCTGAAAATAATGGTGAAAAACAGGAATGGGGAAATCCTACTATTGCTAGAATTATTACTGGGGGAACTGGAGGGTTATTAGCTGGTTTATTTGGGGTTGGTGGTGGGGTAATTATGGTACCTCTGCAAATTCTTTTATTGGGGGAACCTATTAAAGTTGCTATTCAAACAAGTCTGGGTGTAATTGTTGTTACTTCTATTTCTGCTAGTTTCGGTCATTATTTGAATGGTAATATTGTATTTGTGGGAGGTTTGATTCTGGGTTTTGGGGGTTTGATCGGGGCTCAAATTAGCACTCGTTTTCTGCCGAAGTTGTCTAGTTCAGTTGTTACTTTTGCTTTTCGGAGTTTGTTGGTAATTTTGGCTATTTATACATTCTGGAAAGCTTGGGACATTTAGAATTTAGAATTTAGAATTTAGAATGCAGAATTTTAGAAGATATTCCAAAGTCGGCCATTTTTTGAATTATTGGGCCAATAAAATTAGGCTATTTTGCGCGGATGGGTAGCTGTAGAAGAGAGAGGGTGAAAAAAAATGGCTGAGATTGAGTATGGGAAAGGGTTTGAGCTTTGTGGGAGGTTAGAGGCGATCGTCGCAACTTTTGTATTGCTTGGCTGGCAAGGGTTTGGAGGATTTTGTTTGGGTAGGGTATTGCAATTTTTTCAATCTTCATGCTACTTTAACTATGGTCATCGCAAATGTACCTTGAAAATTAAATATGGTAAGGGTTCTAGAACCCTGCTGTTTAAACTAACTAAAATCCCTATTAGGGATTGAAACTCACTACTTACTTAAAAGTGCACACTCTATTGTGTTTAAACTAACTAAAATCCCTATTAGGGATTGAAACCAAATTCACATATGAGGTGGTAAGCACAAAGACAGGTTTAAACTAACTAAAATCCCTATTAGGGATTGAAACTAGAGTTTGCGTATAGGCAGGGTGACCAGGAATTATTGTTTAAACTAACTAAAATCCCTATTAGGGATTGAAACCAACTTTAAGTGCGAGGTTCCGCTCTCGGTTAAGTTTAAACTAACTAAAATCCCTATTAGGGATTGAAACGCCAATAACAATTATTTGGCATGAAAATATTAGAAAAGTTTAAACTAACTAAAATCCCTATTAGGGATTGAAACGAAAAATTGCTTGTCTGTCATAACAAGCTGTTTCCAGTTTAAACTAACTAAAATCCCTATTAGGGATTGAAACATAAACTCAATTGTCCAAGGCTCTGTTTTATAATCATGTTTAAACTAACTAAAATCCCTATTAGGGATTGAAACAACGGATTTTAAGTGCTTTACTGTTTTTGCTTGGAATGTTTAAACTAACTAAAATCCCTATTAGGGATTGAAACTGGAGTTTCTGGATTCTAAGTATTTCTTCTATCAACGTTTAAACTAACTAAAATCCCTATTAGGGATTGAAACTTTGATAAATCATATCCCTTATCCAACTTATCCATATGTTTAAACTAACTAAAATCCCTATTAGGGATTGAAACTTTTAATATTTCAGAATTAGCTTTAGATAATTTTCCTAAGGTTTAAACTAACTAAAATCCCTATTAGGGATTGAAACTTTCTTACTCAGCTCGAAACGGCGTAAACGCTCGGTTTAAACTAACTAAAATCCCTATTAGGGATTGAAACAAAAATTTCACCCCTAATCAAATCGAGCAACTGAATAGTTTAAACTAACTAAAATCCCTATTAGGGATTGAAACAGGAAATGTAAAAATCTTATTCGAGAAGCATAATGTTTAAACTAACTAAAATCCCTATTAGGGATTGAAACCAATTCCCTCAGATCGTTTTCCCAAAATTAGTTATTGTTTAAACTAACTAAAATCCCTATTAGGGATTGAAACATATTCATCATCTTTATTTTCTATATCTAAACTAGGTTTAAACTAACTAAAATCCCTATTAGGGATTGAAACTCAGAAAATCCTAATCTTAGATTTTTATTTCTTACTCTAGTTTAAACTAACTAAAATCCCTATTAGGGATTGAAACCTAAAGCTATTGTTTCTTCTAAGTTTTCTGCTGAGAAGTTTAAACTAACTAAAATCCCTATTAGGGATTGAAACGATAATTCCTGCTCTGTCTATCAAGCTGTCCTTGAAAGTTTAAACTAACTAAAATCCCTATTAGGGATTGAAACTACTCCTCTATTTGTCAGTGCGGTTTTTAGATCCGCGTTTAAACTAACTAAAATCCCTATTAGGGATTGAAACGCATAATCAACCGACTTAAATTGGTATTTTTCTATTAAGTTTAAACTAACTAAAATCCCTATTAGGGATTGAAACTAATTCCTGCTAAAGAAATTGCCTCTGCCTCGTTTAAACTAACTAAAATCCCTATTAGGGATTGAAACGATAATAATCCTTGCTGTAATTTAAGCTTGGCCCTACTGTTTAAACTAACTAAAATCCCTATTAGGGATTGAAACTTTAATGGCACTTTTGGTAAATTGTTTGGGAGGGTTTAAACTAACTAAAATCCCTATTAGGGATTGAAACTTAATCCCCCATGGTTGCTCCCCTGGCTTTGCCGGGTTTAAACTAACTAAAATCCCTATTAGGGATTGAAACCGACGATACTCTTGGTTTGGAGTTCTCTAGCTGGAGTTTAAACTAACTAAAATCCCTATTAGGGATTGAAACATCTACAGACCAAGAATTGGGAATATCAACAGAGTTGAAACTGACTAAAATCCCTATTAGGGATTCTAAATTCCTAATTCTGCATTCTAAATTCTAAATTCTTCATTCCTAATTCTGCATTCTAAATTCTAAATTCTAAATTCTTCATTCCTAATTCTGCATTCTAAATTCTAAATTCTTCATTCCCAATTCTGCATTCTAAATTCTCAATTCTAAATTCCAAATTTATCCTTTAACGGCACCTGCAGTAATACCTTGAACAATTCGCCGTTGAGCTATTAATACTAAAATTACTAAAGGAAATGTACCTGTTACTGTTGCTGCAGCAATTGGCCCATAGGGAATTTCAAACAGAGAAGTACCACCTATTTGAGCAACTGCAACGGGAATAGTATACATTTCTGAACGAGTAATAAAAGTCAGGGCAAAAATAAACTCATTCCAAGCAAAAATAAAGGTTAAAATTCCTGTAGTTACTAATGCTGGAATTGTGAGAGGTAAAACAATATTCCACAACATAGAAATTGTGTTGTAACCATCTATTTTTGCCGAGTCTTCTATATCTTTTGGTAACTGTTGGAAAAAGCTTCTTAAAACCAGAATTGTCAGAGGTAAATTAATCCCTGTGTAGGGAATAATTAAGGCTATATAATTATTACCTAAACCAATAGCTCTAATAATTTCTAACAGTCCTAAAAATAACAACACATAAGGAAACAGACTGACGATTAAAACACAGGCAATAATAATATTTTCTCCAGGTATTTTTAACCGTGCCAAAACATAAGCAGCAGGCGTCCCTATTCCTAAACAAATAATTGTAGAAATAATAGAAACAAAAGCACTATTAAAAATATAGCGCAGAAAACCCCAACCGAGACTGAAATAGTGTTCAAAAGTTAATTGGTTTGGAGAGGGAAAATAGACATTAGGAACTGCTGATATTGCTTCATTAGTTTTGAAAGAAGTTAGTAATTGCCATAAAACAGGAGCGAGGCAAAATATGACAGTTAAAACCACACTTATCCACAGAATTATTCTGCCTATTTTGATTGATGATTTATTTTTTAATGATGATTTTTTAGCTACAGACATTTTTAATTCCTGATATTACAAATTATATCAAATCCGGTCGTATTGGTACAATGAAATATCGTAGGAGTTTGGTTACCAAACCCCTACCAAATTTAGAGTTTTTGCCTCTTTTATATCAAATCTGGTACTGTCGGTGTAAAAAAGCAGAGAAACCGGGTTTGTATTAAATGCCTCCTTATAATAACATTAACCTCCAACAAACCCGGTTTCTGGAGTTTCGGTGTAAAGAATTTAGAATTAAAGATAAATTTACCAATTCTGAATTCTAAATTCTAAATTCTAAATNCTCCTTATAATAACATTAACCTCCAACAAACCCGGTTTCTGGAGTTTCGGTGTAAAGAATTTAGAATTAAAGATAAATTTACCAATTCTGAATTCTAAATTCTAAATTCTAAATTTTAAACGTTACTTTTGACTTTTAACTTCTGTATAACCGTAGTAGCGATCGCCACAGCAAGAATTAATAATAGAAATGTTACTACTACTAAAGAAGCTCCATAACCAAAGTCTAAATAACGTCTAATAGTAGCATAAATATAGATAGAAATTGTTTCTGTAGCTCCAGCAGGTCCACCTCCTGTCATTACTTGTACTAAGTCAAAAATGCCGAATGCTTGAGCAAATCTGAATAATAAAGCAATTATTATTTGTGGCATTAATAATGGAATAGTAATTTGTTGAAAACTCTGTATTGGGTTGGCTCCATCAATAGCATGAGCTTCATATAAATCAGAATAAATTGATTGTAAACCTGCCAATAAAATAATGGCAATAAATGGCGTTGTTTTCCAAACATCAGCAATAATCATTGCCAACATTGCTCGGAAGGGATCGCCTAACCAAGTAATATTAGTTTGAATGAATCCTAAACGGAGAAGTATATCATTAACTATGCCAAATTGGTCGTTAAAAATCCACGCCCAACCTAACCCAATAGCTGCAGTTGGTAATGACCAAGGAATGAGATTAATAGTACGAACAAAACCTCTACCTCGGAATGATTTATCTAAGATTAAAGCGATGCTCATTCCTAATATTAATTCTAAGAAAATGGAGCAAGCTGTAAATATTGTTGTGTTCCATAAAGTTTGCCAAAAACGACCATCAGTTAATATCCTGTTGTAGTTAGTTAAGCCAGAAAAAATAGGCTTTAATTCTGTGCCAAGATTTTGTGTAAATAGACTTAACCAAAGAGCGCGACCAATTGGATAAGCAAATACAAATAGTAATATGAGAATGGCTGGTGTAATTAATAGCCATCCTGTTAATTTTTCTCTTTTTTCAAGGGAATTAGTAATAGAAGTAGTTTGGGAATTTTTCATAGATTTTTTTAAAAGAGTAATATCAATATTGTAGGGGTTTGGTCTGCAAACCCCCTACCAAAGTAGGAGCTTTTGCCAAAGCTGAAATTAAAATTTATAGTAACCTTTCAATCAACAAAAAATTACAGCAGATTCCAGATATGTGAGGTACAAACATTANTTTATAGTAACCTTTCAATCAACAAAAAATTACAGCAGATTCCAGATATGTGAGGTACAAACATTAACCTTTAAATCTTTGTAGTGCGGGCTGGAATGCCCGCTATTAAGATATAGTAACACCCTTATGTTGTAACATTTTATTGTAGGGGTTTGGTCTCCAAACCCATTAATTTTTCTCTGGTTTCAAGGGAATTAGTAATAGAAGTAGTTTAGGAATTTTTCAGAGATTTTTTTAAAAGAGTAATATCAATATTGTAGGGGTTTGGTCTGCAAACTCCCTACCAAAGTAGGAGCTTTTGCCAATACTGAAATTAAAATTTATAGTAACCTTTCAATCAACAAAAAATTACAGCATATTCCAGATATGTGAGGTACAAAAATTAACCTTTAAATCTTTGTAGTGCGGGCCGGAATGCCCGCTATTAAGATATAGCAACACCCTTATGTTGTAACATTTTATCGTAGGGGTTTGGTCTCCAAACCTCTATACTTTTTTTCACAAATCATTCCATATTGCTATACCTGATTGAAATTCTAATTTACAGTAATTTTTCAATAAAAAAAATCAAGGTAGAGGAACTGCTGAAAATTATCATCGGAGTGTTATAAGAAACCGGGTTTATGGGAGGTAGATGTTAGGTGGTGAGTCATTTAATATAAACCCGGTTTCTAGTTTCTATATTTATTAGAGTTGTTGGGAAATAACTTAGATTACAAAAAAAATAAAATGAAAACAGATATATTTAGTTAGTGATTTTATTATTTATGCT
>NZ_LGSU01001147.1 GCF_002260545.1 Hydrocoleum sp. CS-953
CTCAAATTATTGCTAGCAATATGAAGATTTACTTATTAACTAAAACCTAAGCATTTAGCTATGAGGTATCAGCTATAACAATCAGAAATGATTTATGATATATTGTAAGAACAAAACAATTAAGATAAATTAAAATCCTTTTATATTCTGACTCCTGACTCCTGATTAATTAACTGTACCATCTGGCATCATAGCCCCTGTTAAATTAGTATTTCGTAAATCCACCCCGTCCAAAATTGCTCCCCTTAAACTAGCCCCACTTAAGTCAGCACCATCAAGATTAGCTTCACTCAAATCAGCCTTCCACAAATAAGCTTCCTCTAAACAAGCACCACTTAAATCAGCTTTATGCAAATCAGTTAAATTGAGATTAGTTTTACTCAAATTAGCATCAGTCAAAACTGTATAAGATAAATCAGCTCTCGTCAAAACTGCTCCACTCAAATCACTAGAAATTAATACAGCATCTCTCAGATTAGAGCCATTCATAATTGTTGCTTTTAAGTCAGTAAAAATTAAATTAGCACCACTAAAATTTGTAGCAGTTAAATCTGCACTAGACAAGTTAGCAAACTTCATTGTAGCTCCACTAAAATTAATCCCATTCAAATCCATTCCATGTAAATCTACCTTCATCAAAAATGCATTACTTAGATTAACTCCTGTCAGAAAAGCACCTTGTATTAAGGCTTCATTTAGTCGAGCGTGACTCAAATTAGCCCAACGAAGATTAGCATTTTTCAGATTAGCAGAACGGAAATTAATACCACTAAGATTAGCGCCACAAAGATTAATACCTTCTAGATTAGCACCTCTCAAATTAACACCAGATAAAACAGCACCACTTAACTTAGCACCAGATAAATTTGACTTCACTAAGAAAGAACCCTCTAGATTGCTTTTTGTCAAGTCAGCATTAACAAGTTGTGCCTTTCCCAATTTAACAAATTGCATATTAGCTGAGTAGAGAAAAGCATCAGAAAAATTTGATTCATAGAGAAAAGCATAACTAAAATCAGCACAAGCTAAAGAAGCAGCTGCCAAATTAACTTTTTCCAGATTTACTCTTTTTAAATTTACTCCGACTAAATTGATTTGGCGAAAATCTCTTTCTCCTTGAGAATATCGAGTCTTTAATTCCTCACCTTTCATGTTGCTTTTCTCCTATATTTTTCAAGAATTAAATTATAGCAGTTTTCATGTTTTTTAGAGTACAGAGATTTGGGTTTAAAGGAAGAAGGAAAAAGTTTTGTAGTCATGAAGTGAAAACCGCTATAAATTGTAAATATACTCTGATTATATTAGATTATAACAGCTAGATTTTATAAATATTTATTAATAAAAAGATTACAATTACGACCCATTCTAATTTAAGATTCTAAGTGAACAGAAAAATGTTTTGATGCGAAGGTTTTACCATTCTTTAGAGGTAATTTTTCTACTACATGACCGCATTTTGAACAAAGCTTTGAAAGGTTTAGCGGAGCTTTCCTCTAGAATGCTAAGCTAACAGAGCAGCTTCCTCTGTAGAAAGAACAGGCACTAGTGGTACTTAGACATTTTTTGGCATAAAAACTGCTTCAAAGTCAGTCTAGACAAGGGAATTACGTCAATCCCCTAAAAATTGCTAAAACCCTTGGTAATAAAGGATTTATATCTTTTCGACGTAAAAAACTCTCCTTATCTATCTTTGAGCCTATTTTCTACTGCTATTTTGTGTAAGTCCCACTAGGAAAATATCTGTTAATTTTGATTAACTTACAACCATATACATCGGCTTTATTATCTAATTGCCTGACTATTTCTCCCAAGTTATCATAACTAATTGCTGTGTGATTTATGACTATATATTTTATTACCGAAAATTCAGGTATAAAGCCTCTCAATTCATGGATAAAAAGCGGTGGAGGGATAGGGAGGTTTGCCGCTCTTACAGAGCCGCTCCGCAATTCTAGTCGCTCCGCGTTTTGCTGGCGCACAACTTTCCTAGGTCATGCTCTGGAAGAGGCACCGGCCATCCCATCCTACCGAAAGCTCCCAAGATAGACCGCTTTTTCTCTTGAAATAGAAGGCAATAAAGCCGAATTGATTAATTATCAATTATCAATTATCCATTGGTAAGTTTGGTGATGTATGTCAGTTTTTGACATTTGTTATTTCAAGGTTTTGAAAATTGTACCATCTGGCATCATAGCTCCTGTTAACTTAGTATTTCGTAAGTCAACCCCATCCAAAATTGCTCCTCTTAAACTAGCCCCACTTAAGTCAACACCATCAAGATTAGCTTTAGTTAAATTAGTCTTCCACAAATAAGCATTCTGTAAACAAGCGCCACTTAAATCAGCTTGATACAAATTAGCTAAATTCAGATTAGCTTTGCTCAAATTAGCTTTACTCAAAACGGCGTCAGATAAATCAGCTCTCATCAAAACTGCGGCACTCAAATCACTAGAAATTAATAGAGCATTACTCAGATTAGAACCATTCATAATTGTTGCTTTTAAGTCAGTAAAAATTAAATTAGCTCCACTAAAATTTGTAGCAGTTAAATTTGCACCACATAAGTTAGCAAACTTCATTTTAGCACCACTAAAATTCACTCCATTCAAATCCATTCCATGTAAATCTACCTTCATTAAATATGCTTTACTGAGATTAACTCCTGTCATAAAAGCACCTTGTATTGATGCTTCATTTAGTCGAGCACCACTCAAATTAGCCCAACAAAGATTAGCATTTTTCAGATTAGCAGAACGCAAATTAATACCACTAAGATTAGCGCCACAAAGATTAATACCTTCAAGATTAGCAGCTCTCAAATTCACACCAGATAAAATAGCGCCACTTAATTTCGCACCACAGACTTTTGACTTAACCAGAAAAGAACCCTGTAGATCGCTTTTTGTCAAGTCAGAATTAACCAGTTGAGCCTTTCCCAATTTGACATATTTCATGTTAGCCGAGTAGAGAAAAGCATCAGAAAAATTTGATTCATAAAGAAAAGCTTTAGTTAAATCTGCACAAGCCAAAGAAGAACTTTCCAAATTAATTTTTTCTAGGTGTACACTTTTTAAATTTACCCCGACTAAATTAGTTTGGCGAAAATCTCGTTCTCCTAGGTTATATCGACTCTTTAATTCCTCAGCATTCATTTTTATCTCCTCCTGCAGTTCCCCATAATTTCTGATCAAATTGTAAATATACTCTAATTATATTCGATTACAATAGATAAATTTTATGAATATTTGTTAATATAAAGAATCAAAAACAACACCTATTATAATTTAAAATTTTCAGTTAACAGCAACAATATTTTTAGGGAAAAGTTGTACCATCAGGCATAATTGCTCCTCTCATATCTGCATCTCGTAAATTAGTTTTATTAAGCTTTGCGTCAATCAAAACAGCTTTAACTAAAATTGCCCCTGTCAGATTTGACCAACTTAATTTAGCCCGAAATAAATTAGCCCCACTGAGATTAGCACCTCGTAAAGTAGTCCAACTAGCATTAGTAGTTCGTAGTTTTGCTCCACTTAAGTTCGCTTCACTCAAAGTCGCCCCAATAGTAGTAGATTTACTCAAATCAGCTTCACTAAGATTAGAACCACTTAACATAGCTCCACTCAGAATTCCATTTGTCAGGTTTACCTCCTCCAAAATTGATTCATTCATCAAAGCATTTGTTAAATTAGCAAACTCTAAGTTAGAACCACTTAAAATAGCCCTAATCAAATTAACGCGAATCATTGTAGATTCACTCAAATTAGCTTCAGTCAAATTAGCCTGACTTAAATTAGCCTCCGTTAAATTAGCACCCCTTAAATCAGCTTGATTCAAATTAGCTTCTCTAGAATTAGAACCCCGCAGATTAGCTCCACTCAAATTAGCATTAGTCAAATCAGTTTTCACCATACTTGTTCCAATCAAATTCGCTTCACTCAAATTCGTTCCATTTAAAGAAGCATCCCCCAAACTCACCTCTCTGAAATTAACTCCACTGAGGTTAGCATCCTTAAATATCACATTACGGAGGTTTGCCCTAGTAAAATTAGCATTACTTAAATCAGCTCCGGTTAAATCAATTCCTACCAAAGTAATACCTTTAAAATTTCTTTCCCCTTCTGCATATTGCTTGAGAAGTTCCTCAGCCTCCATTTACTCTGCCTCAAACTATTTTCTATTTTATATTTTATATTTAAAGCAGGACATTATAGCGCTACGCGCAAGTCAGATAGGGGAGCTGTAGGATTGGCGACGAACAGAAGTCAGAAGTCAAAACTAACCCCTGACAATCGTTTGAGCATTTCTAAATCTCCCAGCTCTATTTGCGTACTGCCATACCATAGTTTCATAGTTTGCACTTCAAAACTTAGTCTAATACCAATTTCATAAAATATTGCTACAGTCACGACATAGGTAATAATTAATAATTACTAGACAGTGCAAAGTTCTGGGAATAACTATTGCTAGTTAAGGCTTTCAGCTATCTAAAGGTGAGAAACTTTCCATGGAGAACTGTAGGCTCTGTTAATAATTAATAATTAATAATTAATAATTAATAATTAATAATTACCGAAATATTGTGGGTATGCGCCTCCCCTTTTAAGGGGATAATAAATAAAAATTTTCCTGTTTGTCAATCCTCTTGTTTTCAAGGAGAGGTAATTCGCGCATTCTTGAACTCTTCTGTCATAGAAGGATTGGCGCTCAAGGAATTTTTTTCTTCGAGACCCGCTCCTACGGACCCGCTGCCTCTTTTCCTGCGGAATGCTGCGCAAACAGAGGAACTGCGCTTTTCATGTCGGCGACAGCCGAAACGCTTTATATGTTGCGAAGCAAAACGCCATCCCATCCTAGGTCATGCTCCGCAAACAACCACTTTTTTTTCCATGAATGGAGAGGCTTTATACCTTAATTTTTCGGTAATTTATAACTTTATTATTGTATTAATAAATCACAAGTTAAGATGTATAGCAATGAGCATGAATTTGGTATAAAAAATAAGGAATCAGGAGTGAAGAGGAAATGCCAGTTCTCAATTGTCGAAATAAATTCAGCATAAATACTGAATTTATTCCCTGATGATTTGACTTTAAGCCAAACTAATAAAGATAATTTACACAGTAGAAATACTTGGATATTTTCAGTTATTTGTAATACTTTTAATCCTAGAAATTGACGTGGGGAATGTGGGTAATAATCTTCAAAAGTCAAAACTATGACCCCATTGATAAACCAAATAGTTTGCAAGACCGAAAACCTTTTTCTTTTTCCAAGAATAAATCCGGGGGCTTGTATACAGTTGATTTTTTTGGTCAAATTAAGATAGTAGAGTCAAAAAATACTATGCCAGAAAATATAAGAAGCCAATTAGTAACTAAAGGAGTACAACGTGCTCCAAACCGAGCCATGCTTAGAGCTGTAGGTTTTGAAGATTCAGACTTTACAAAACCAATTATTGGGGTTGCCAATGCCTATAGCACCATTACTCCCTGCAACATGGGCATTAATGATTTGGCCATGCGAGGCATGACCGGAGTGAAAGAAGCTGGAGGAATGCCACAAATATTTGGGACAATTACCATTAGCGATGGTATTTCTATGGGTACTGAGGGTATGAAATATTCTCTAGTTTCCAGAGACGTTATTGCTGACTCCATTGAAACAGTTTGTAATGGCCAAACAATGGACGGAGTTCTGGCTATTGGCGGATGTGACAAAAATATGCCAGGAGCAATGATAGCGATCGCCCGCATGAACATCCCAGCCATCTTTGTCTATGGTGGTACTATTAAACCAGGCAATTATAATGGCAAAGACTTAACAGTTGTAAGTGCTTTTGAAGCAGTAGGAGAATATAGTGCTGGAAAAATTGACGAAGCAGAATTAACAGCAATAGAACGTAGAGCTTGTCCTGGTGCTGGTTCCTGTGGAGGAATGTTTACTGCAAATACCATGTCTTCAGCTTTTGAAGCAATGGGAATGAGTCTAATGTATTCCTCAACAATGGCTGCCGAAGATGCAGAAAAAGCAGATAGTACAGAAAAATCAGCTCATGTATTAGTAGAAGCTATTCGGAAACAAATTTTACCTCGTCAAATTATTACTCGCAAAGCCATCGAAAATGCAATTTCAGTAATTATGGCTGTAGGGGGTTCCACCAATGCAGTGTTACACTTCTTAGCAATAGCTCATGCTGCGGATGTGGAATTATCTATTGATGATTTTGAAACTATTAGGGCAAGAGTACCTGTATTGTGTGACCTGAAACCAAGTGGTAGATATGTTACTACAAATTTGCATCAAGCAGGTGGCATACCTTTAGTAATGAAAATGCTCCTAGAACATGACCTACTCCACCCAGATGCTTTAACTATAACTGGTAAAACTATTGCGGAACAGTTAGCAGATGTACCTTCTCAACCACCTGCAAACCAAGATGTGATTCGCCCTTGGGATAATCCCATGTATGCTCAAGGACACTTAGCTATCTTAAAAGGAAATCTAGCAACTGAGGGAGCCGTTGCTAAAATTACAGGAGTTAAGAACCCAGAAATAACAGGTCCAGCAAGAGTTTTTGAATCAGAGGAAGCTTGCCTAGAAGCAATATTAGCAGGCAAAATTCAAGCAGGAGATATTATAGTAGTTCGTTATGAAGGTCCGAAAGGTGGACCAGGAATGCGGGAAATGTTGGCACCAACTTCCGCTATTATTGGTGCTGGTTTAGGAGATAAAGTAGGATTGATTACTGATGGTAGGTTTTCTGGTGGTACTTACGGTATGGTAGTTGGTCATGTAGCTCCAGAAGCAGCAGTAGGTGGAGCGATCGCTCTAATCAAAGAAGGAGACATGATTACTATAGATGCTCATAAGCGTTTACTACAGTTAAATATTTCTGATGAGGAACTAGAAAAGCGTCGTGAAGTATGGGAACCACCGACACCCCGATATACTAGAGGTGTATTGGCTAAGTATGCTAAGTTAGTTTCCTCTAGCAGTGTTGGAGCAGTAACTGACTCTGGATTAGATTAAAATTTAGGCTGTTGTAGAAGCTTAGGTATGATTTTTGTGCTTAGGTGATAGTTAGAACTGTAGGGGTTTGGTCGCCAAACCCTTCCTCCATAGGATTTACACAGAGAAACTATGATATTGGTTTCAAAAACCACAAGGTTATAGATATGTAGTGTTGGGAACTCAAAAATATCTAAGTCGGAAGTAATGTTATGATGAAGCAGCAAATTCTGTTGGTTTGAGAGTAACCAGAATTAGAGAAAAACACTAGATATAGAGTAAAATAACT
>NZ_LGSU01001148.1 GCF_002260545.1 Hydrocoleum sp. CS-953
AAATAAATCTTTTCCTTATTCGTCAATCCTCTCCCTTTTAGGGAGAGGTAATTATCAATTATCAATTATCAATTATCAATTATCAATTATCAATTATCACTTATCAATTATCAATTATCAATTATCAATTATCAATTATCAATTATCAATTATCAATTAATGAATGAATCCCTACTCCCTACTCCCTACTCCCTTAATTTAATTGAAACTCTTGTTGGAAATTCTGCCGAGTAATAGGTTGAGATACTTCTAATCCTTCTCCCCCCAGCATTTCTAAAGGTTTACCACCCACGAAAATCCAAACTTTAACATCTGGTTCTAAACTAGAGGCAGTATAGATAACTTGTCCCAAACGCCCCATCATTGAAGCACTACCACCTCCAGAAGTAAACTCTTCAGATAAGTCAATGTAGACTCCATTATTTTCCACAGTTAAGGCTTGAATTTTGGTTCCTTCGGGTATGGCGCTGACCACATCTGTATTTTCTGGTCCAGATAATAAACGGTCAAAAGCAGCGGTCAAAATAGCTTCCGGTTCGTTTGCTGCTTTGATTTTTACCCCAGAGGAAACTAAACCAATCTCTCCAGCACTATCCTTAACCCAGTATAGTTCCACAGTCTTTTCTGTAACTGCTTTAGGTTCTGGTTGGATAGAGAAAGGAGATAGTTGGGAGTCTGGAGAATCAATTGTAGCAGGAGGTGGAACAGGTAGAGTTTGATTAGGTGAGTTTTGAGTTGAGGGGTTTGTGAGATTCTGGGAATTATCAGAAGTTTTTGTGGTGGTTGATTTTAAATTTGTCCACAAGGCGATGCCACCACCTACCGCCACTGCCAATGCACAGACACTGGCCACAATACCAACAGATATATTACGAGTTTGATTTTGTTCTTTCATTTTGACCCTCCTTGAGAATTAGGCAGAATGGCGGTGAGGAGCTGAGTTATAACTTTCTCTTAGGTTAACAATATTACTTCTATTATTAGAACTGATCTATAAATAGAATCTCAAGAAAGTTTTGTCCAAGTAAAATTATGGGTTCTTGTTAATTATAGTTTAGTCATAGTGAAGCAATTATTTATATAGTCATTCCAAATAAGAATGAAACACTTTTTTAGCTGAACCCCCTTTAGAGCAAAAAACCCTCATTTCAATCTAAACTAAAATGACTATAGTTTCCTGATTTACCTCATGGTCAAGCGAATATCTATAGCATAAATCAGAATTTATGCTCAAAAGCTGGACAATTATCAATCATGTTCTCTGGTATTTATACGCTTGCTAATGATACTGTTTACGATCAAATGGTCGCTCTGCTGAACAGTATAGAAAAAAACATTGGAACTCATATACCTGTTTGCATAATTCCCTATAATGACCACCTAAGAAAAGTTAAATGGGAGATTCAGTCCCGTCCCAACGTTACCTTATTCAGTAACTTATCAGTAATTCAACAGTGGGATAATTTTATTAATGATGTTTGGGAGGCACATCCAAGGGCTAAAGACCCTAAGTATTTGAGGCCAGGTTGGTACAAGGGCTTTGTTCATCGTAAGTTTGCAGCGTTTGAAGGAGAATTTGAACGTTTTGTTTTTTTTGATGCTGATAGCTTGGCAATGAAACCTATTGATGATATATTTCAATGCTTGGACAAGACCAATCTCGTATTTAATGACTGGGAGCATTCCAAACGGGGGGATAAAACAGAGGTAATACCAGAAAAGTTAGCGGAAAAGTTAAACTGTCCGGTGGCTGATATTTATCCTCAATTTCATTGTGACAGTTTTTTTGGCTCTAAATATGGGCTTTTTAATGGAGAAGTTTTAGCTAGACTCAAAAATTTTCTCATTAATGAGCAGGGTATTCAATGTGTCCGAGACCGTTGCTGGTGGTCTACATCAGCACTTTTTAGCATTTTGACAATTAAAGAAAATTGCAGTTTTTTTAATTTTACCCAAAGTGAGAATGGACAAGAACGCACAGGTAATTGTGCTGATGCCGATCCCTTTATTTATAAAGGGGGTGTCCTGTATAATGAACAAGGTTTGAAGCCTATTCATCGCATTCATTATATGAATTATCCCTCTATTGGTTTCTCTCGTTTATGTAAAGGGGAAGCAGTAAATATTCGATATGCAGATACCTTTTTGGACTACCGTTTTTTGAAAGATCCAAGTCAAAAACCTCAAACATTAAAAGAGCCAAGCAGCTTAACTCAGATGAATCGTAAGGTCAATAGTGTAATCAAAAAAGTTGGCAAGTTTTTCTAGTAGTTTTTAATTTTTTATTTTGTGAGTAAGCATTCTCTCACAGTATAATTGTGAGCTTTTATTAACTCATAATTTTATGTTTGACAGATAACTGGACATTTAATTGAAAATTTATTTGCCAAACTTAAGCAATATCAAATTATTGTCACCCCTTATGATAATTTTGTCAGAGACTTCCTAAATGAAAATTCTAAATTTATACCCTCAACCCTTGGAGCAAGTAGGCACATATGTGCGCCGCAGTTGTAAGATTGAACGTCAAGATGATGATCAGATCATTAATTCTCGGGTACTCTGGTATGAATTTCCTGAGATCGAAAACTTGCCGACAGATACTGATAGTGAAAGCTATTTAATAGCTGTAATCATGGAAGCAATGTTAGAAAACCGTAAAATTGTTGTACATGGTAGAGTTTCAAGAGAATTACTTGCCAATTTAACGGAATATCGCGATGCTTGGTGCTGCTGGTTGCCCCAAGTTTATCATCCTGTCGATTTTCAAGTTGATGAAATTGTAGATAATGTTGTACGACTACCTAGTGCTGTATGTGCCTTCTCTGGTGGTGTTGATGCAACATTTAGCGTTTGGCGTCATGCGAAAACTAAGAACGGTTATCGCTCACAAGCAATCAAAACCTGTGCTATAATTCACGGCTTTGATATTCCCTTGCAAAATGAAGAAGCATTTGTAACTGCATTTAATCAAGCATCTGCTACACTTAAATCTATAGATATCCCACTTCTACCTATCCGTACTAATTTTCGCAAAGTAATATGGACGAATTGGGAACATGTTTTTGCAGCAGCTCTCGTTGCAGCACTTCAAAATTTCAAAAAGATAGTGGGGACGTGCCTTATTGGGAGTAGTGAGCCCTATAAATCTCTTGTCTTTCCCTGGGGATCAAGCCCAATTACAGATCATCTCTTGTCGTCAGAGGAATTTAGAGTATTACACGATGGTGCAACACATAGTCGAACACAAAAAGTAGCCACAATAAATGAATGGAAAGAAGGTTGCGACAACTTGCGAGTATGTTGGCAAGGAGCATTAAAAGATCGAAACTGTGGTAAATGTGAAAAATGCTTGCGAACAATGTTCAATTTCAAAGCAAATAATTTGAACATTCCAGCTTGTTTTCGGGAAAGTTCAATTAGTGATAAAAGTCTTTTTCAAATTCGGGCTTCTAATGATGCTGTGCTAAGTGAATGGGGAGAAATTTTGGATAGTGCTATTTGCAATAATGTTCAAGATAATTGGGTTAAGATACTCAGTCTAACCTTAAATTATCAAAGAGCTTTGAAAAGTATAAAAAGATTCTTGAAGCTTGTTTTACGTAAAGGTAAGTAATCGGACAGAAATAAACGGCACGATGTTAATACATATAAACTGGCTAAAACTTTTTTCTGCCTGTTGTCTCACTTCACAGTTAGCTTTAATTGTGTCTGATATAAAATTCGGATAATTAATATATCCAAGTAATTGCGACTGGAACTCGTCGAAGGAAGCAATCTCAGGGGCGCAGATCGATTACTTCCTATCGTCGCAATGACAAATGTTCAACTGGATTCTATATGACTACTGAGTTTCTATTGAACAATTGGTCAAAATATTACTGCTTGTGACTACTTGGCGTAATATAAGGCCACAATTCCTGACATGAAAAAAATAACCTTATTTATAGTTCTTATCTAAAACAATGAGTAATCTGAATAATCCACAACTGCAAACTACTCAAAATATCAAAAATTATCTACACGAAGCGCTTAATAATATTCCAGACTTTAATAATTGTGCATTACTTGACTATCCTTCTTATTCTAATATTGGAGATCATCTAATTTGGTTAGGTAGTGTTTTATATATTTTCCAACATCGCAAGGCTAAGATTGATTATGTTTCTAGTATTGGCAATGGCTTCTCTGAAAGTGATTTTTTAAATCGCTCTAAAGGAGGACCGATTTTTTTAAATGGTGGTGGAAATTTTGGTGATATCTGGCCAGCTTTTCAAATATTTCGGGAAAAAATTATCGAACAGTATAGAGATAGATCAATTGTTATTCTGCCTCAAACTATTTACTACTCTAGTGAAGAAGCCTTAGAAAAATCAGCTCAAGTGCTGAATAAACATCCTGATTTAACCATTTTTGTCAGAGATGATAGGAGTTTTGCTATTGCCCAGCAAGCTTTTTTCAAATGTAAAGTTTATAAAGCTCCTGACATGGCTTTTCAAATGGTTGATTTACCTAAGACAAATATAAATTCTTCTCATTCAAATCAGACACTTTATTTGTGTAGAAAAGATGCAGAGATGAACAAAAAGTTTAAACCAAAAAATATCCCCGTTGAGAATTTAGATGTAGATGATTGGATATCTTTTAATTGGATGGGTAAAATTCCCAAGGGTTGGATTTATGTTCCAGGTCTTGTCCGTCTGATTAGAGAAGGTTGGCAAAGGGGGTTGAAAACTCCCCAAGAATGGGGTTCTCGTCAAGCATGGCAATGGTTACATCCTGACTCATCTGTGTTTAATCAAGTGCATCGTCCTGAGTTACATCGCAAATCTTGGGGATATATGCACAGTGGTATTTATCAACTCCAAAACTATAATTTGGTTATGACTAACCGTCTTCATGTGCATATTTTATGTTTGATTTTGAATATTCCTCATATATTGTTACCTGGTTCTTATTACAAAATACCAGCTTTTTATGATACTTGGACATCACAAATTCCTTTCTGTCATCTTATTGAGAATGTAAATGAGATACCTGATGCTATAAAAAGGTTAACTTTCCAATAGGTATAACAAGGGAATTTTTTTCTTTTATTGGTCGATTGAATCTGGTTTTTCTCCATGAATTGAGACGCTTTATACCTTGATTTTTGGGTGCATCTCACATTTGCAAAAATACTTTTTTCCTATTCCCTATTCCCTATTCTCTTTTCCCAGTTAAGTGTTCCTTCAAAGCAATAAATTTTTCCCTTTCTTAAAAATTGAGATGCACCCTAATTTTTCGGTAAAGATGAAAACCATTGCTGAAATTTATTACTTAAAAAAAAACAGCAATGGTTAACAAGATAAAAATCAAAGTTGAATTTTTCCAGACAGAAAAAATCATGTTAATGCTTTCTCAATTAACTCTTTTAAAGTAGATAATACTTTCTCTACCAAAATTTCTTGAGATTGATGAGTTGCTCTTTCTACAAGTTCAACTTTGCCAGATTTTAAAGATCGCCCTGTCACTATTCGATAGGGAATTCCAATTAAATCTGCATCTTTGAATTTAACACCTGCCCGCTCGTCTCGGTCATCTAAAATAGTCTCTATCCCTGCTTCATTTAATTCTTTATAGAGACTTTCTGCTACTTCTATTTGTTGAGCATCTTTAATATTAGGAATACAAATAACCACATGATAGGGAGCGATCGCCACAGGCCAAATTATCCCATCCTTATCATAAGACTGTTCTACTGCTGCTTGGGCCAGACGAGACACCCCCACACCATAACATCCCATCACTAAAGGCAATTCTTCACCCTGTTCATTTGTATAGGTTGCCCCCATAGCTTGAGAATATTTTGTCCCCAACTGGAATATATGACCCACCTCAATACCTCTAGCAGTTTCTAGATTTTGACTAGGGTCATGTACAGCGCGATCGCCTTTTTGAGCCTTTCGCAAATCTACCACCAACTTTGGCAAAGCAAATTCCTGCCCCCAATTTGCCCCCACAACGTGATAACCTGATTCATTACCACCAGTTGCAAAATCTGTCAAGTATACAGCTGTTTGATCGACCATTCGTAGGAACTTTGGACTAACCTGCTTACTAGAAGCGATATAATCATCAGACAAATCTGGAGCAATATAACCCAAAGGTAAAGACTTAGCAGTCCATTTCTTTTGGGCTGCCACATCTGGCACAGTCAAGGCTAAAACAGTTTTCGCCTCATAATTTCCAGCCAACTTAGTCAACTCATTCAACAATTTCACATCATTAACATCTTGGTCTCCCCGAAGACTTACCAATACCAAAACAGTCATCCCATTGTCATAAACTGCCTGGTACAAAACATTTTTGACTATATTAGTTGCAGAACAATGGAGAAACTCGCACAGCTTTTCAATAGTTTCAGTACCAGGAGTTTCCAATTTTTCATAAGTATCAAAATGTGAAGTCTCCCCATCTACAGGCAAAGACACAGCTTTTTCCATATTTGCAGCATACTTACCATCTTCGGTATAGAGAATTTCATCCTCACCAGCATCTGCCAAAACCATAAATTCTTGGGAACCAGAACCGCCAATGGCCCCAGAGTCAGCATCTACGGCCCGAAATTGTAACCCACTGCGACGTAACATATTTCGATAAGCCTTATCCATATCCTGATAAGTCTTTTTCAGACTTTCCTCATCAGCATGAAATGAATAGCCATCCTTCATAATAAATTCCCGACCCCGCATTAAACCAAATCTAGGGCGAATTTCATCCCGAAATTTAGTTTGGAGTTGATATAAATGTAGAGGTAATTGTCTATATGAACGAATCATCTCTTTAGCGACAGTAGTTATGACCTCTTCGTGAGTTGGGCCTAATCCTAATTCCCGATTTTGACGGTCAATCAGAGAAAACATAATACCCTCAGCTTGGGTATAAGTATCCCAGCGACCAGACTCTCGCCACAGGTCGGCGGGTTGAAGTTGGGGGAGCAAACATTCTTGGGCACCAGTAGCATTCATTTCTTCACGGACAATTGTGGAGACTTTATTTAGGACTCGCAACATTAAGGGAAGATATGCGTAGATACCACTACCAATACGACGAATATATCCAGCACGGATGAGGAGTTTGTGGCTAGGAATTTCTGCTTCAGCAGGGTCATCTCGTAGAGTGACTAATAACATTTGAGATAGTCGCATTGTTGCTCCTTGTAGAATTCAGAATTTAGAATTTAGAATTTAGAATTATTTGTAGGACTTATGGAAAGACTATGTATATAGTGTTTAAAACTCAAACTTTATAGTTTTTTGACTCTAT
>NZ_LGSU01001149.1 GCF_002260545.1 Hydrocoleum sp. CS-953
CCTGAACAATTAAAATTAGTCGAAATACTTATAACTGGATTTTTTACTTTAGAATATTTGATCAGAATCTGGATATGTACGATTAATCCTAAATATAATCATCCAATTTATGGTAGATTAAAATATCTAATTACACCCTTGGCACTGATAGACCTTGTAGCTATTTTGCCGTTTTATCTACAAGTATTATTTCCGGGTTTGGAATTTATAAAATTCACCCTTTTGCTCCGTTTATTTAGATTATTTAAAATCAGCAGATATTCAGAATCACTGCGGACTATTCTTAAAGTTTTAGTTGCAAAAAAAGAAGAACTAATAGCTACATTACTGGTAGTAATTTTTGTCTTAGTTTTTGTCTCAAGTCTGATGTTTCTAGCAGAGAGTGAAGCACAACCAGAGAAATTTTCTAGTATTTTAGAGACTATGTGGTGGGGAGTAGTAACTTTAACAACTGTAGGTTATGGAGATGTTTATCCTATGACTCATTTAGGTAAATTATTGAGTGCTGCTGTAGCTTTTTTAGGTATTGGAATTTTTGGTCTACCAGCAGGTATAATTGCATCTGGTTTTGCTGAAGAAGTTCAAAAAAGACGGGTGAAAAAAATAGTTCATCCAGTAGGAAAAGATATTAAGGTAAGTTCGGAAAGTACAGTTGTACCACACCCAGATTTTAGACATCACCATCATCATACAAAACAAGAGCAACAAAAGGCGATCGCTAATTATATTGATGAGTCATCGGATATTATGAAACTTTGCATAGAAACAGCAAAGAAAAAGTACGGAAATTATTTTCAAAATGAGGAAATTATCAAAGATTTTGCCATGCTTCTTTATCAAGAAACAACCAGGAAATTTCACCGTTAATTATTAGACGAGGGAGTAGGGAGTAGGGAGTAGGGAGTAAGAAGTAATGCCAAGCGTCATAAATGTTTGTGACAAATAGTAGAAGTAAGAAAGAAGGAAGAAGAGGTAAATATTAAATAAAATGGATAAACGATATAAGNCAAAGAAAAAGTACGGAAATTATTTTCAAAATGAGGAAATTATCAAAGATTTTGCCATGCTTCTTTATCAAGAAACAACCAGGAAATTTCACCGTTAATTATTAGACGAGGGAGTAGGGAGTAGGGAGTAGGGAGTAAGAAGTAATGCCAAGCGTCATAAATGTTTGTGACAAATAGTAGAAGTAAGAAAGAAGGAAGAAGAGGTAAATATTAAATAAAATGGATAAACGATATAAGTAACTATCTAAAATAAATTAGAGCAGCTATTTTTCAGCATATCTGATTTATCTCTACTTTTTTGTAGCATTCTTTTTTAAAAGTAGTATAAGGGGAAATAATACCATTTCTCAACAACTTTTATACATTTTGTTAAGCAGGGGAGTAGGAGAGTGGTGAACAGGAAACAGGAAAACAAAAATATAATCAAAAAGATAATCAAAAAGATCAAAAAAGATTGAATTTTTCAATTTATCGAATTGATAATTTTTTATTTTAGAAGTAAATCACAAATTAACATTTAACTGTCTTTTTGGAATTTGATAGTAAGCATTCAGCATTCAGCAGTCAGCTAGCCTCCTGCGGAGGAGCTGCGCTAACAGCTTTTGAGATACATCTATAATTTACTGTCACAAATTATATGAGTTAATAACTCAGATTTGTGGTTGAAAATTTAGTAGAAAAAAAAATGCTATCCTCATCCATTAAAAAGCTAGGAGCTGAATGCTTACATTTGATATTACTTCTTCCTTTTTTTTCTTTCTTCCTTCTTCCTTTTTCCTTTTCCTTCTTACTTCTTCCTTTTTACTTCTTACTTCTTACTTTAATAATCAATAGGTAAACCGTAATATTCAAGAGTTGAACTATCCTGGATAATATTTTGAGTAGAAGTATCTACTTGAATTTGACCAGACTGCAAAATTAAAGCACGTTCAGTTACTTTACTAACCCAGTTTAAATCATGGGAAGCAATTAAAATAATTTGCACTGGTAATTGTAAGATAATTTCAGCTAAGTTACGTCTCCATAAAGGATCTAGACCATTTGTCGGTTCATCTAATATTAAAATTTCTGGCTTTAATGCTAAAACTGCTGCTAAAGCTGCCAATCTTTTTTGACCTCCTGAAAGTTCATAAACAGAACGATTTGCATATTTTTCTAAACCAAATTTTATTAACAAATTCTCAGCAATTTCTGTAGCAGTTTCTGGCGATAAACCATAGTTAAGCGGACCAAAAGTTATATCCTCTAAAATAGTCGGCATAAATAATTGGTCATCAGGATTTTGGAAACAAAAACCTATCTGACTACGCAGTTGGGATAAAGTTTTTTCTTGTAGGAGAATTCCTTGAAGCCAAATTTCACCAGATAAAGGTTTTTTCAAGCCTACTAAAGTTTCCATAAAAGTGCTTTTACCTGTACCTGTAGATCCTAACAAAGCAACTCTTTCTCCTGGTTTAATTGTCAATGAAAGACCCTGTAAAACAGGTTCATTTTGGGAATATTGAAATAATAAATCTTTGACATAGACNTAAAGTTTTTTCTTGTAGGAGAATTCCTTGAAGCCAAATTTCACCAGATAAAGGTTTTTTCAAGCCTACTAAAGTTTCCATAAAAGTGCTTTTACCTGTACCTGTAGATCCTAACAAAGCAACTCTTTCTCCTGGTTTAATTGTCAATGAAAGACCCTGTAAAACAGGTTCATTTTGGGAATATTGAAATAATAAATCTTTGACATAGACTCCAGCTTGTGATTTGTCTTCTTGCATTTGATAAATAACTAATTATTAACACAGGAATAGGAATTTTATTAACTACTGATAAATATTAAGTAGTAGGTTTAGGAAATATTATAGCGGTTCTCATTTTAATCAGGTGCAGTATTTTTGTCTATTCCCTAATCTCTGTACTAACGATTTGTAGGGCTGAGGGAATATCTATTGCTTGATTGAATCTATATTACCTAATTGCTCATTAATATTGAGAATTCAATATTTGCCTATCCCAAGCATTTAATAACTTTCAAACTCTAGCTAAAAAAAATAATTCTGCAACAATCAAACTAACAGAAATTATCACAGATAGAAATAGATATATTAAATCAGAGCCAAATTGAATACCATTTCTAGAAGTAGAAGATACAAGATAATTTTCATTATTGAATACATTGCCATAACCACGCAATAACATTGCTTGATAAACTCGCTCCGCTTGTTGATAGCTTCGTACTAAAAGACTACCAGTAAGAGCAGCATAAACTGATAAATTTCTCCAACTAATTTTGCTCCTTTCAAAACCTCGTAATTTAGTAGCTTTCAGCATCATATTAAGTTTATGAGATAGTTCAAAAATATAACGATAAGATAAAAGCAACATATCAGTAATAATGGGAGAAATTCCCAGCCTTCTCATTCCTTTTACGGTTGTTAAAAATGAACTTGTACCGAATAAAATTAGACCAGTAGTCATAATGGCAAAAAAACGACTAACAATTAATATAACTGCCAGACAACCTTCTTGACGAATTGTCAAAAATCCCAATTGCCAAATAATTGTTTGACCAGATAGAAAAGGTAATAAAATAATTACTCCGAACAAAAAAAATCCTGGATAACGTAACCGACTTGCTAAAAATGATAAAGGCAGTTTTGAAATTCCATAAAGCATCACAGTTACTAAGAGCATCAATGGAATTAAATACCAACTATTAACTGTCGCAAAAGCAAACATCAATGTGATTAAACCAATCAGTTTATATCTCACATCCCATTGATGTATTGGGGAGTTTAAATTAGCATATTCATCTAGGGCAAATTTCATTACTGTAATAATTTTAAAAAAGAATGCTATACAAACTTTGACACTTCAATTATTAATTAATTAACACTTAACTATTTTCGCCATATCCAATCAACCAAGAGAAGAAAAAAATCCTTTTAGAAAATCCTCTTCTTTATAAGTAAGAGGTAATTATAGCAATTCCCAAAAAGCGTGAGGTACAAAATTTTAGGTTTGAGGGAACACTTAACTGGAAACAATAAAGACAAAAATACAACTGTACCTCATAAGCTTGGGAAATGCTATATTGACGTAGCAGTAAGCGGTCAGCAGTCAGCTATCAGCTTTTCACTGTGTATAATGGGGGATTCTTTCCCCCCAAAAAAGCGCACCACGCGCTTTTTCAAGCTCTTGTGGGGGACTTCAACCCTCGGACTTTAGCGCTCCAGCTAAATGCTGGCAAGCGCAGCATGACCTAAGGAAAAGCTAATAGCTAGTTAATTGTTAATTGTTAATTATTAATTGTCAATTATTAATTATTCCCCTACTCAAACTAAGAAGGTAAAAGTTCTGGCATAACTCGATGCAAAAAACTGACAACCATTGCAGTTAAAATTCCTTCTATTCCCATCAAAGGAATATGAGAAATCATTAATCCATAAATAGCTGTTTGTTCTAATGAATTATCAAACCCAGAGGGAAGATTTGTAATAATTAAACTAAAAAATATCAAACTAGAAACCGCTATAGCAGCAGCTCCAGCAATAAAGCCAAAAATTTTCATTGATAAATTTTCCCTAATTCCTTTTCCTAAAATATGACGTAATTGAAATATTTGATAAGCTAAAATTGCTGGTATCCCCATAATTAAAGCATTAATTCCTAAAGTCGTTAAACCACCATGTCCAAACATTATTCCCTGGAAAAATAAACCAATCAATATCGCTGGAAAAGCATAATAACCTAACACAGTTCCTAATAATCCATTTAATACTAGATGAATACTCGCTGGTGGAATAGGAATATGAATACTAGAAGCAACAAAAAAGGCTGCCGTTAATAAAGAAGCTTTGGGAATACTGGCTAGAGGATTTGGTAAACGATTAATTTGGCGTAGAGAATACCAGGTAATTAAAGAAGTAAACCCATAACCACTAATACAAAGTTGAGCTGGCAGAATGCCTTCTGAAATATGCATTATGAAAATTTAAAATTAGACTGCTGAATGTTAAATATTTAGAGAAAAATTACCGAATTATTGGTAATGCTAAAAAAACAATTATTTTTGCAGCTTACCTCCTAAAAATTAAAATAGATTTATCAATTCGACCAAGAGAAGAAATGATATTTCCCGATCTTCAATTCCGTAACGGTTTTAACCAGAGGTAATTATCAATTATCCATTATCAATTATCAATTAATGAAATAGTGAGTTTTATTCGCACCTACCTACTTAATTAGAAAGATTTTTCATGCTCCACTCTCCATTATTCATTAATGGAATATTTAGG
The DNA here is from genome assembly GCF_002260545.1 of Hydrocoleum sp. CS-953. Classification (GTDB taxonomy): domain Bacteria; phylum Cyanobacteriota; class Cyanobacteriia; order Cyanobacteriales; family Microcoleaceae; genus Trichodesmium. The sequence continues at coordinate 5,294 of NZ_LGSU01001149.1, forward strand.
GCTTCCTGATTAAATTTTAAAGCATTTACAGATCAAGGTTTTAGCCTTTTTATGTCTTGAAAAAGTACCTGGTTTTCAGCTCTTTATGTTCAAAAATTTAGCATCTTGGGCAAGACAATAGTTAAGCTAAAAAATTACTCCCTTACAGACGTTATATGCAACCTTCCTAGCTGCTCCCCTACTCCTTAAAAAAGACTTTTTTAGCAAACCCTATTTAGGACTACCGAATTATCAAAAAGGATTGGGTAGTGCAACCCCATCTTAATTGATGAAATGTTTTTGGAGGGTTGCTCAAAATTCCCTTNCATCTTGGGCAAGACAATAGTTAAGCTAAAAAATTACTCCCTTACAGACGTTATATGCAACCTTCCTAGCTGCTCCCCTACTCCTTAAAAAAGACTTTTTTAGCAAACCCTATTTAGGACTACCGAATTATCAAAAAGGATTGGGTAGTGCAACCCCATCTTAATTGATGAAATGTTTTTGGAGGGTTGCTCAAAATTCCCTTGAAAAAAATAACTGCTAACTTTTGAATTCTTAATTCTTAATTCTGACTTCCTTATTTTAATTCTCCTGTTGTGGTTGGTCTTGAATTCTAGATCGCCAGAAAAATAAACCAGTTCCGACAAAACCCCACATAACACAACCTATCATTAATCCTTTTTGCAGTGGGTTATAATCATTAGAGGTACTTGCTAAATAATAGTTACTGTTGCTGATTTTTTTATTATCAGAATTATCAGACTTATCTACTTGAAAAGGAATACTAACTAACTCTCCATGACCAGCTTGACGCACCTTAATTTCCCAATATCCAGACTGAGAAGAATCAGGCGAAAAAATAAAATTTCCCTCCTTATCAGTTGTGCCTTTTAACCAAGGTTTATTAGGAGCATTAGGAGCATAAACTGTGACTGGCGCATTAGCTAAAGGAAGACCCGTATCATAAACAGCATTAATCTTAATTGATGGAGTAATTTGATGTTTAATTTTAACTCCATGAGCGATCGTTTTTCCCTGTAAACTCACTGCAGATAAAAATATTAAAGGAATAACGAATTGCCATTTCATACTTTACCTCTATTAATGGTTTAATTATTAGATAATGTTAATTCGGAGTCAAACGTAATATTTAAGAATTAAACGGAAATTTGCTGGATGAAATTTCCATTGATGTGTTTTTTACATCCTCCCTTGGGGGGTAATGTTAGCTTCGATAATGCTTAAAAAGCTTGGCACTGGAGTAGGTTTTTCTACTTGACAAAAAAAGTTAATTTTCCTCTCCTGACCGCTTGAGACTAGCTAATCTCCTAAACGGTCGTGACTTTAAAAGCTTAGTTCACTTCGGCAATTAATAGGCGCGTAGTGAGTGAAGGGAATTACTCCAATTCACTCCGATACTCACTTCAGCAACAAAGCCATTTTTTATTGTGAAATAATTTCTTGTGGAATGGGATTTATTTTATAGAAAATCCTGAATTGCTCAAATTAACTTATTAGATTTTTATTTTTGATTTGTAATTTTTACAAGGAGAATTCCCTTGCTCGGTTTCTTTTGGACTCAAAACTCAGAAGCCTGAAGTCATAACTCAGGAGTTAAAAGCCAGATAGGGGAACTGTCGGATTGGCGACGTACAGAAGTTAAATTTGTAGCATGGACTATATTTGAGAATTTCCGTAACACTAATAGCGACTGTTTTATATTTGTATTGGCGTTGCTGAATAGCTGAATAAATGTATGATTTCTCAGGAGTCAGGAGTCAATTTGGTGTTGAGCATTATTGGCTGTCGCCGACATATTTGCACAGCATTCCGTTTGCGTAGCATTCCCTTATACCATTTCTTAAAAACTTTATCTATTTCAGAGTAGGGGAGTGGGGGAAGGTAGGGACGTTTTGCTAACGCAAAGCTCCGCTTTATATGTCGCGTAGCGTTTCGCTACGCGACATATAAAGCGGAGCATTCCGGAACGGAAAACGCATTTTTGCCTGTGCAACGTCCGTACAAACAAGAATAATTAATGC
>NZ_LGSU01000115.1 GCF_002260545.1 Hydrocoleum sp. CS-953
TTGTTTTAAGGCTCGTTCAATATTTAGCATTCTTCTGGCCAATTTCTGCTTGAACCATTTTACCTTATTTCCCAACAACTCTATTATTAATTGTTAATTAAATAATTGTGGTTTAAAGCCTCCCCTTTGAAGGGGAAAAAAAGTGCTAGGATATTTCCCAATCTTCAATTCCGTAGCGGTTTTAACCAGAGGTAATTATCAATTATCCATTATCAATTATCAATTATTGAACCTTCTTGCCCCATCGCCTTGCTAGTTAAAATTTATAGCTCATTGTTTGAATTTTCTTCAGCAAGTTCTAACTACTCATAGTTAACAAATTCAAAAATTTTGTGATAGACTAATAAATTGCAGACCTTATAGGGTGGAGGTATAACCGCGCAGAATGAAACAATTGGGAACCCATCTAGTCGTTGATGCTTGGCATTCTCCCGCAGAGCTACTCAACGACCCAGAACGTATACGTGGCTCTTTAATTGATGCAATTTCAGCAGGAGGAGCAACTCTCATAGATTTATGTGTTCATCAGTTTAGTCCTCATGGGGTGACGGCAACGGCAACACTAGCAGAATCTCATATTGCCATCCACACATGGCCTGAGTTAGGTTACTTTGCAGCTGACTTATTCTTTTGTGGCCATGGAAACCCACACAAAGCTATAGAGATTCTAGAAACCGCTCTCCAAGCTAAACAAATAAAATTGACAGAGCTAAAGCGCGGTTTTGAACCTGGGATGGGAGTCCAAGATACTGCTACGAAAAATCAAAATGCTAAAAGTTTGGTGCAAATCAAGTTGAACTAGCCACTAACTACTGAAGTTGAATAGTTGGACACTCCTAAGACACATCTAGATAACTCTTAAAAATGTTTGAAAGTTTCCTACAACCTATAGAAAACAATAACTAACCCGCTCAAAATCAACTTAATTTTTAATCGTAGGTCACGACAAGAAAGGTGATTGAGAGATCCATTAACCTTAAATTTTGGTAAAAATAATGGAATATGGAATATAGTTGCAAAATTTTCTAGATTTATATCAACTTTGGTGCTGGCCAAATACATGATTTTCTTTAGCGTTGCATATTTGCGGGATAAATTATAGTTTTGGAGAAAGAGGAAGTATAAAGATGAGATTTACCTTTTCTGCCAAAATTCATCCCTTGGTTGTGGTGCATTGAAATTATTTAGCTATTCCGTTGAGAAGACTACCCATCCCTTGATTTAGCAACGCCAAAAAACTTTCTACTTTTTATGTCTTTAGTTTTCCCCTCTTCCCTCCTAACTCCTAACTCCTAACTCCTAAGCCTTAAATATCATACACATATTCAGCAACGCCATTTTTTTTAATTAGTGGTTTGGGTTTCGTCTATCCCTAAGATGAAGGGTAGTCAGTTTTAATCCCCTGTTGTTATAGCTATATAATAGTTAACTTTACCAAATTATGTTTTAAGTCCGTTTGATCCTCACATTTCATGTATTTAGTAAAGCTGAACAGAGTTCTATCGCTGATTTAAAATTGGCCTCACTACCCAATAACCAGCACCAAATGCAGTAATTACAATTAGACAAACAGCAACTACTAACCAAATTCCATTCAGGTTAGATACTTGTGTAGAACTGGAAAATCTACTGTAGCGACTTTTGTCTGATTCTTCTGTAAATAGATGTTCTGGAAAATCTGGATCTGTTGGTTTAGGATCGGTAAATGGTAGAGAAGGAGAAGAGGATGATATTTCAGGAGCATCGACCTTAAAGTTAGAACTTAAATAATTAGAACTAATAGTATTGGTAGACTGAGAGTCAGGAAAAGAAGGTATTTGTGGTTGTGCTACCTGGGTTAATGACTGGGCAGCATTTAAAGCTTCTTGTAACTGCATTGCGGAGTTAATAACCTTTTCAATTTCTATTCTCAGTTTTTGATTTTGCTGTATTAACTGTTCATTATGGACTTTTAGGGATTCTAACTTGATTTGAGCTGCTTGTAGTTCAGCAGTAGCTTCTCTATATAAAGAAATAGGTACAGATGGAGAATAGTTATTTTCTGATAATGGTCCATTTTTACCAGATGTGCTGATATTTTGCATTATGTTACTATCTAATATTTTTCGGATCCATTTTATCGCTGACTGTGCAGTATTTCCGAGTCTTTATGAACCTTTTGGTATTGTTGCCCTCGAAAGTTTTGCAGCAAAAGTACCAGTAGTGGT
>NZ_LGSU01001150.1 GCF_002260545.1 Hydrocoleum sp. CS-953
AAAGATGTCTGTTGCAACATTCCAACATCAGATCACTAAATTATACTAGCTCAGGAAAAATTAAATGATCCAAGAACGTAACTTACCTCAAAATAATTCCGAAAAAGTAGGGGAGTATTTTTTTTCCCCTTATATGCCTTTTATACCAACTTTTTAGGGTTTTAGTGAAGCGGTAAAAATATTTTACAGGAAATGTATCTTTGACAATAAAAATGATTGGCGACCTAAAAAATGGTATTGAAACCATTAAATTATGATTTATGACTCCTGACCCCTAAAAAATTCCCTAGCTATTTAGTGATAGATGGAGAATCTTTAGCTTACTGATAGAAACTTTTTTTTACTATTCCTAATTCCCTATTCCCTATTCCCTATTCCCTGTTCCCTTATTTAGAAATAAAATGTACCCAGAAACTACCATCTGGCATACAAACATTACGAATTAATCTATAAGAATAATGCAGATAAGCACCACTTAAGTCAGTACGATATCCAGTAGAAAACCATTCGCCATAAGGGTCGTGAATAAATAATCCTTCATTATCAAAACCAACACCAACAATTAGATGACCAAAAGAAGTAAAATAACTATGTATAGCTACAGGATTTCCTGCTATTAAGAAATCTTGAACTTCTTCAATAGTGGCATTAGTTTTAAAAGTATCTTTACATCCATAATCTCTAACAATTTTAACTAAATGATATGGATTATGACGACTGTAACCTTGACTTAAAGCATACTCGTAAAGTTCGTCTTCAAATTCACCATAATTAGAACTACGATTCACCTCTAAAAATTCTAAACATGAAGCGATTGAAGTAATATTACATAAACCAGTAGGATTATACCAATCATCTAGTTTTGGTATGTATGGAACTTTTATTCTGATATTTTCTGGTCTGAACTTGGGATGAACAACTTGATTATTTTCAGAAATTTCAATGTTTTTTTCATGGATATACCAAACTCCTGAACTGTTATGTTTATGGTTACGAAAAGCAATTCGGAAGTGGTTTCTTACTGGAGCGTAAGCTAAAAGTTCAAATTCTTGATTAGCAGGAATATGATGTTTTTCTGAATCAGTTAATTGAGAAGATTGAAGAGGTCTAGACTTAAGAATAGTGTCTTTTTTAGTTTTTAATATAATTGGAGCTGCCGGAATATTTGCTTCTATTGCCTCGAACAATTTGTTAATAGTTTTCTCTCCTAAATATCCAGCTTCACCACTTTTTTGATTAACTTGAAACCGATGAAGTGCTGCGGTAGTTAATGGGCCAAATATCCCATCTACTGGCGGGTTAAGCATATTTAGGTCAATGAGTATGGCCTGAATCTCGCGAGTCAGGTGTTCATCATCGGCCAGGGTTTTTACGTCGTATTTAAGGTCTGTCCCCAGAAAGTCTTTGAGTTCCATATTATGTTGATAGAACAGGAAAATAGTAGTCAGGAGCTATAATATACTATTCTCTGGACTAGACCAAATTATGGGACATTTATGAGAAGTTGGTTGGAATTTTCGTTTGTTTTAAGTTTGGGGAATAGTTATAACCATTTGTTTAATTTTCTATAATCGATTGCCCCTGCCATCTTTATACTAATTGAAGGGTTTGTTCTACATTTTTAGGTTTTGGCAGGGTTTTAGCTTATTGCTGATATTCTTCAACTAATAGCTCAAAATTAAGGTCAAGCTTTATTTTGGGTTTTGCAGAATCAACTGCCATAATTTCTAGGTTTCACTTTTTTGCAGNAGTTATAACCATTTGTTTAATTTTCTATAATCGATTGCCCCTGCCATCTTTATACTAATTGAAGGGTTTGTTCTACATTTTTAGGTTTTGGCAGGGTTTTAGCTTATTGCTGATATTCTTCAACTAATAGCTCAAAATTAAGGTCAAGCTTTATTTTGGGTTTTGCAGAATCAACTGCCATAATTTCTAGGTTTCACTTTTTTGCAGTCTAGATTATAGCATTTTTTGAGAGTTGGGTAATGAGTTGAGAGCGATCGCCAAACGCTGTTGATTGTGGAAGGGCGATCGCTCGTTCGTAGTAACGACTTCAGTTGTAGAGATTCAGTTGGCTTCCAAAAGTTAGGTTAGTAAATGAGCAATGAAAAAGTTTTTGTTTGTAGAATTGCTTGAGCAATATCTATAGTTCGGGCTAGAGCAATTCTACGCAGCTCTAATTAAACTACTCAACCGGACATAATATTACGGCGGGAATTTTCAATGGGGTTATTCACCACAAATAGAAAATATTCCATTGCATGAAGAAATTTGAGAGATACACCTAAAACTTTCAGGTGAATCTCTCTAAAATCAAATAGAGGTGTCTAGTTATGCAAAAATGGATTATGAAGCTTTGATGAAGTTAGATGGGAAAGTGTATCCGGGAAGTTTCGCAGTGGTAGGATAAAAGTTTGAGCAAAAATGTCAAGACTTATACCAGTTTTTATTTCGGCAGACCACAGTAGGGACGTTGCATACAGCGTCCCTACAAGGTTTTGTTTATGGAGATGTCTAATTTGAAAAGGGCTGTAAGCAAAAGATAAAATCCTATATCATCTGTAGGGGCGAATTGCCATTCGCCCCTACTCCCCTACTCCCTAAATAAAGACTTTTTCAGCAAACCCCAAATAGATACTCTCCCTGAATTATCAGAAAAATTGCCAGAAAATTTGTTGTACATCAATAATTTCATTGGTATGATTAGTCATCTTATTTAAGTTTTTCCTTTAATTGATTTAACTGTTCGGGAGTTAGTTTAATTTGTACTTCTAATAATTGCTTGGCATCCTGAAATAAGAGCATATTATTTTCGACAAAAATTTCGGGATTATTCAGTTCAATTCTTTGATATTTAATTTTTGGTAATGCCACTCGAATTACCAGTTTTTGTTGAGATTGTGGAAAAATATATAATTCCTGACGAGTATGATTTAGTGCTAATTTTTGCACAGTTGTATTACTTTCTGTGGGAGAATTAGGTTTCTGCCAATAAAGAGTAATACCGCGAATTTCTGGTTGAGCAATGAGAAATATTTCATCAAATCTTTGTGGTTCCCAATCAAGTTCTGAAATATCTCCACTATCAGGAATTAGTCTTTGTCGCCAGGTAATTTCTTTTCCTGCTAGAGCTGCCCACCATTCACGAATAGTATCTAGATTATTGGGATTTTCTGGGTTATTACTGCCGAATTGCCAAATAGTTTTAAGTTGCATAATTTTGAGATTTTCTTTGAGTTAAATTATGTNTCTTTTCCTGCTAGAGCTGCCCACCATTCACGAATAGTATCTAGATTATTGGGATTTTCTGGGTTATTACTGCCGAATTGCCAAATAGTTTTAAGTTGCATAATTTTGAGATTTTCTTTGAGTTAAATTATGTTCGTTGAATTAATAATAATTTCCTTGATAATAGTGAGTATATACATAAACAAGTAATTTTAGTTGTCTACATACTTAAGATATATTTTTTGAGGATTTTATATATATTTATAGCAAATACTTAAAATTTGGACAGTTACTTATTATAGTACATCTCTTTGGGTGCATCTCAATGCGTGAAGAAAGCCAAAAATTTATCGCTTTTAGGGAACACTTAACTGGGAACAGGGAACAGGAAATAGGGAATAGGGAATAGGGAAAAAGTATTTTGGCAAATATGAGATGCACCCATCTCTTTTAGGAAGATTATCAAAATTACTTAAATTAAGATTTTTAACTTTTAACTTTATAGTTGCACAGATGCCAGTAGGTAATCAGTTTGCCATGACAAAATTCAATCTACTCTATAAAATTTTACTGATGAATAAGCGGGAGAAAAATCCCAATCTTAATGCTCAAAAAGACTCACCAACTTTTTACCAATTTCTCAGGTGAATCTCAGATTTTTCAAAGACTGTCTTAATATCTATTGTAGATACTTTTTATATTGAAGATTAAAGTTTATTAATAGGAGCAAATGACATTATGAAAAACATCAATAAGAAGCTAGCTTTAGCTACTGCTATGACTGGTGTATTAGCTGTTGGTATTGCTACTCTAGGTAGTAATCAGGAAGCTCTTGCTGGAAAAGAAGGTATGGAAAAATGTGCTGGTATTGTTAAAGCGGGCATGAATGATTGTGGTACTCCTGAGCATGACTGTGCAGGTAAAGCTACAGTAGATTCAGATAAAGAAGAGTGGATTTATGTTCCTATAGGTACTTGTGAGAAAATTGTTGGTGCAACTATTAAGGGACAATAAGAAATAGGCTTGCTATATATTAGCTACCAAAGTAAAGTGATTATTACAAAAATTTTGGCATTTTTGAATCAAGTTATGATTTGAGGTTAATAGAATTGAGAAGAGGAAAATATTCTATTTTTCGGACTACTTTTAGATTTATATTCTGCAAAAATGAGTAACCCATCCGAGATAAATATTGTTTACCAGCTCTAGTTATTATAGGCAAATTTGACCATAAAGCTTCTAAATTATGAGTACCGCCATTGTAAGGATAAGAATCTAACAAAACATCAGCTATCTGATAAATTGCTCGATGTTCTTCTTCTGTTTGAGTTTGTCCTAAAAAGATAATTCGATTAAAGTCTACACCTAAATTTTCAGATTCTTGAAGATAGGTTTGATAAATTATATCTACATCTCCCTGACCTTTCCGAATTAATATACTTTCTGGAGTATGTTGCAAAATTTTCAGTTGAGCGCGTACCATTTCTGGATTAGTTTTTCGCCCCGGTGCTATACACAAATAAACCATTTTATCTGAATCAATTCCGAGACTATTTCTAGTCACATTTCTATCAACTGAAAGACTATCAAAGCCATCAACAGCTACAGATGTTTCTGGTAATCTAACTAACTTTTCTAAATAATATTCTTCTCTTTCTTGGGGATGGGTATACCAGTCACATAAGAAGTAATGATTTTCAGAAATATAGGGTGCATCAAATCCTAACCAAGAAACACAAACTGGTGCTGGTTGTTCATGGAGAATATGTACATTGACTGGCAATGTCATTGAATCTAAATCTACTACTATATCTAATTTGTCTTCTAATATTTGCGTGGTAATTTCTTGATATGATGGAAAGCCATTAGGATATTTTTTAGGCCAATATGTTTTGACAGACATTTGTTCAAATCTTTGAGTAATATCGTCTCTCTTCAACGGACCTGTAATATAGAGATGAACGTCTGGTGTAATTTGAGATAATTCTCTGATTAAAGCTTCACTACACCAACCTACTGAATGACGGCGAAAATGTTTGGAAAGGAATCCTATTTTTAATGGTTGAGAACTAGAGGTATAAGTTTTTGGAGTTTGATAAATTTTGGGTCGATTTTGATAATATTGTTTAGCAATTAATTTGTAAAATTTAGCGTTTCCTTTTAAATCATCTCGAAGGTGAGGAACAGCAAATAAGAAAATTTCATAGAGTAGTTTTATTTCTAGTTCGCTGAAGGTTTCATAGCTTTGATAACAGATTTTTTCTACTTCTGAAAGTTTGGAGTTTGCAACTTCACTAACTCCTGACTGAAAGTAGGAAAATAAAAAGGCAGTTCCTGAAAGAATAGGAGCTATTTCTCCACAAGAATTACAGAAATTATCGGCAGCTTTTCTTGCATCAGCAAGTTTAGTTGTATGACTAAGTAAATCGCATAATTGTTGATGAGCTTCGACAAATTTTGGTTTAACTTCGATGGCTTTTTCAAATAAAGCGATCGCCTCTTCCATTTTTTCTTGTTTAATAATATGTCCGATGCGAGAGTAAACTTCTGCCCAGTTTGGTTTAAGTTCTAATGCTTTATGATATTTTTCTAGTGCTGATTCTAATAATCCTTTGTTAGAAAGTGCTGTGCCTAAATTGGCATAAGCATCATAAGATTTAGGATTATATTTTATTGCTTCTTGATAATGAAATATTGCTTGGTCATAGTCACCTTTTAGCAATAAGTTGTTAGCTATCTTTTCATGTAAATGTTTTAAATCTGGATTAACATCTAGTGCTTTTTGGTAATACTTAGCTGCTGCTTCTTTATCTCCTTGTTTGCCTAAAAGATTAGCTAAATTACTATAAGCTTCCGTATAATCTGGCTTCAGATTAACTGCTCTCTCATAACTCTTAAGTGCATCATTATTTCGACTCAGTTTAACAAGAGTATTACCTAATTTAAAGTGAAAGTCTGCTTCCACTATATCCGGTTGAATTTCTAATGCTTTTTCCCAAGCTTCAAGAGCTTCATCAACCTTTCCTAAATATTGAAATAGTTTGCCAAGATTCCAATAAATACCAGCCAAACCAGGTTTTAATTCAATAGCTTTTTGATAATGAAATAGTGCTTGTTTATGTTGACCTAACTGTAAATAGACACTACCAATATTTCCCTGAACTTCTGCAACTTCCGGCTCAATTTCTAACGCCTGACTATAAGCACGCAAAGCAGCTTCTAAATTATTTTGTTGGTAAAAAGCATTTCCTAAAATTACATAACATGGAGAATAACTTGGTTGAACTTTTAAAGCTTGTTTACAAGACGAAATTGCTGCTGTTATATTTCCGTGTTTTAAGGCAAGGTTAGCTTGATTTATATGAGCTTCTGCTGCTGGAAATTTTAATAATTTTTTGGGAAACTTTGACTCTGGTTCTTGATATTCAAAAGTCGTAACTTTACCTGTTTTTTCCAGATTTTCTTCTACTACATTTTGGTCAGGTAAATTATCATAAGTATTCTCGAAATTATCGACTTTTTGCTCTGGAATTAGATTAAAAGTAGCAGGTTTAATTCCATTTTCTCTATCTGCTGCAATTACATAACATGGAGAATAACTTGGTTGAACTTTTAAAGCTTGTTTACAAGACGAAATTGCTGCTGTTATATTTCCGTGTTTTAAGGCAAGGTTAGCTTGATTTATATGAGCTTCTGCTGCTGGAAATTTTAATAATTTTTTGGGAAACTTTGACTCTGGTTCTTGATATTCAAAAGTCGTAACTTTACCTGTTTTTTCCAGATTTTCTTCTACTACATTTTGGTCAGGTAAATTATCATAAGTATTCTCGAAATTATCGACTTTTTGCTCTGGAATTAGATTAAAAGTAGCAGGTTTAATTCCATTTTCTCTATCTGCTGCTGGAAATTTTAATAATTTTTTGGGAAACTCTGAGTCTGATTCTTGATATTCAAAAGTTGCAATTTTACCTGTTTTTTCAAGATTTTCTTCTACTGCATCTGGGTCAGGTAAATTATCAGCAGTATTCTCGAAACTCTCCACTTTTTTCTCTGGAATTAAATTAAAAGTAGCAGGTTTAATTCCATGTTCTCCATCAGAAATAATAACTTCT
>NZ_LGSU01001151.1 GCF_002260545.1 Hydrocoleum sp. CS-953
AGGCTTTATACCTTTATTTTTCGGTAATATTTCATTGTAGGGGTTTAGTTGACAAATCCCATTTTTGCTTGGGGAAAGGAGACCAAACCCCTACAGTTTTTTTCACAAATCGTTGAGGATGAGTAGAAATATGGATTTATGGAGAAGTTATTATAGGCAGGACTTACGCATGCTTAACCTTTAAAACGCCAGATGTAGGGGCGAATGGCATTCGCCCTCACTTGATTTAGTTTCCATGGGTAATATCATGTCCGGATAAGAGCGTGATAGAACTCCGTTCCGCTGACGCGACCAAAAAACTTTCTTCTTTTTATACTTTCTTTCTTCTCTCTTCCCTCCTGAGGACTGTCTCCTGATGACTGAGGACTCCCTCATTTATTTATAACTATTCAACCGGACATGATATAAGTCCTGATAGAAATAGTTGTGGGGAGGGATTTCAATTCTTAGTTGTGCATTGTGATAATAGCAGTTATCAGATCAAATCTGCTGGCAATGAAAGTATTATCAGAAACCGGGTTTGTGGGAGTGTAGATGTTATACAATGGGGTATTTAAAACAAACCCGGTTTCTACGCTTTTTTATACCAATACTACCGGATTTTATCTACAAGCAAGATGCTTGTGTTACACTGAAAAGAAATAATTATTATGCAAATAAATTCTTAAGTTCTTCCTTGCATTTATCCTCAAATTCAGGTTGAGTAATTATACCATTTTTTAGGTCTGCAAAAATAGTTGATAAAATCTTATTTTGCTGCTGTAACTTTGACTCGAATTTACTTTCAAATTCAGCTTCAGTAATTGCACCTTCTTTTAATTCTTTACTAATATCTTTGAGAAACTTCTTTTGTTTACTTTTGAGTGAACGAAATAGCCAAGGTGCAAGAAATTCTGATTGAATTTCTTGCCATATTCCTAGCTGATTTATCTGAGCATCAGCTTCTGCCAAAAACAACATAATTGCAATTTCTCTAGGACATTCACTAATATAATCATAATAAATTCGAGCCAAACCTTCTTGTACTAAAATGTGCTGAACAAAAGTACCATCTAGTAAATAAACTTCTCCAAAACAACGAGGCGATCGCCCTGGTCGTTTTTCTTCTCCAGTAATTTTAACTTTTACTTGATTACCACTTTTTTCTACTAATTCTTGGAGTCGATCTTTGCCTTTTTCTCCCCATTCAAATTGACTACGATATAGTTGATTTTCATTTTTACGATTCATTTTTTCTACTTGTGAATCTCCCCATCCTTTAGGAGTTTCTGGAGTATCAATATAAGCGAAACGGACGGTAATTTCTGCATCTGAATCATTAGCAACAACATCAAAAGTGTCGGCATCTGATACTTTCTTGACTGTGTAAGTTTTCAGGGAATCAAAATATGATGGAGGAGGTAGTTGAACCTGACCTATGTGAGTCAAAATATTGTTGATTATTTCTTTCATTGATAATTCAAAATTGCTAGATATTTACTAATTAATAATTGATAATTAATCGAATATAGGTTTAATAATATTTCCTGATATTCAATTCCGTTAAAGTTTTACATGAGGTAATTATCTATTATCAATTAATGAATCATAATACCATAAATAAACTGGCTATTTATAGTTAAGATGTAATCAGATTTACAGCTGATAACTGGTAACTGATAACTAATAACTGAAATGACCCATTTAGTTACAGTCAAAATATTACTTTTGAATTTTGACTTTTGAATTTTGACTTGATCGAGTTAAATTCTCAACTCCGCATCCCTTGGGGGTTGGGTTTGCAGACCAAACCCCTACAGTTTTTTCTCATCATTTACAGGACTTACCGAAAAATAAAGGTATAAAGCCTCTCCATTCATGGAGAAAACAGAAAAAAAATTCCTTTTAGCCAATCCTCTCCCTTTTAGGGAGAGGTAATTATTAATTATTAATTATTAATTATTAATTATTGAAGCATAGCCACTATATATAGTAGTGGTTAACGGCCGTTAACCCCTACAGGTGGTGTATATTTTCATGTTTTGCGTAAGTCCTGATTTAGTATTGCTATAGCTATTTGTCGTTAAAATGTAATCATATTTTCCCACTTATATCATGTTCGGTAGAACAGTTGTAATTAGTCTTGTAGTAAAGCTCTAGCCATAATACTAATATTCTAAAGGCTAGAGCTTTACTACAAACAACAACTTTATAGTAAGTAATTATCCGAAGATGATATTAATCATAGTCAAAAGTAATATTTTGACTTTTGACTTTTGACTTTTTAATTTTGACTTGATAAAATGTTTACCAATTTTTTCATCAAAAGACCAGTATTTGCCTCAGTGTGTTCCCTACTAATTATCTTAGTCGGATTAGTCGGTTATATCAACTTACCAGTACAAGAATTTCCCAGCATCGACCCCCCATTGGTCAGCGTACGAACTAACTACCCAGGGGCAAACCCAGAAGTAGTAGAAACAGAAGTAACAGAAATTCTGGAAGCAGAAATTAATGGTGTTGAAGGTGTCAAAACTCTGACATCGACTACTAGGGAAGGTTCGAGTTCGATAAACGTTGAATTTGAACTGAGTCGCGATATCGAAGCAGCAGCTCAAGATGTTCGTAGTCGTGTCTCCCGCGCCATGAGAAGACTTCCCGATGAAGTTGATGCTCCAGTAGTTTCTAAACGAAGTAGCGATGAAGAAAGAATTATTTGGCTGGCTTTAACCGGGGAAAAATATTCACCGTTGGAGTTAAGTAACTATGCAGATAAATTTCTCAAAAATGTCTTAGAAACTGTTGATGGCGTAGGTAGTATTTTAATTGGTGGCGAACGTCGCTACGCCATGCGACTATGGTTAAACCCTAGAAAAATGGCTGCTCGAAATATTACTGCTTTAGATGTGGAAGCAGCTCTCAGACAACAAAACGTAGAAATTCCCAGTGGCAGAATAGAAGGAAAATCTACAGAATATCCGATTCGTACTGTTGGTCGTCTGCAAACCCCCGAAGCTTATGAAAACCTGATTATTAGACGAAATGATGATACTTCCCAAACAAGATTAAGAGATATTGGTAGAGCAGAAATTGGAGCAGAGAGCGATCGCACAATTGCCCGTTATAATGGTAAACCAGCAATAGGTCTGGGAATTAGTAAAATTTCTGGGTCAAATATTATGGAAGTTGCCACAGGTGTCAAAACTAAGATGGAAGAATTATCTAAAGATTTTCCAGAGGGAATGGAATATTACGTCAGTGTTGACTACTCAACATTTGTCGAAACTGCCATCAATGAAGTCTGGAAAAGTTTGCTATTAGCAATTTTGTTAGTTGTCTTAGTTATCTATGTATTTCTGAGAGATTGGCGAGCAACTCTTATCCCCACCATTACAATTCCTGTTTCTCTAATTGGCGCTTTTGGGGTAATGTTTTTTATGGGATTTTCCATCAACACTCTCACCCTATTTGCTCTGACACTCTCAACAGGTTTAGTGGTAGATGACGCCATTGTTGTCTTAGAAAATATTGTCCGGTATATTCAAGAAGAAGGCAAAACTCCTATGCAAGCAGCAATCTTAGGAGTCCGGGAAGTAGTCTTTGCTGTCATTGCCACAACAGTTGTCTTAATTGCAGTATTTCTACCTGTGGGATTTTCTGGTGGAAGTTCAGGGCGAATATTTAATGAATTTGCCCTAACTCTTGCAGTATCAGTAGTATTTTCCACCTTCGTTGCTTTGACTCTTGCACCATCATTGTCAGGGCGAATTCTCAAAAAACATGAACCAGGAGAAAAAAGAAATATTATCTCCCGCGTACTTGCCATTCCCTTAGATTTATTTGATTATGCTCTCAATCAAATTTCAGTAATATACGATCGCTCATTACGTCTGTTGATGAGAGTCAAACCATTAATAATTTTAGGATTTGTCCTATCTTTGTGGGTAATAGTTTGGCTATTCCAACAACTGCCACAAGGATTTTTGCCAACAGAAGACCGGGGACGGGTATTCGTTTCTGTCTCTGCACCAGAAGGGGTAAGTGTTGAATATACCAATAATGTCATGCTTCAGGTAGAAGATAAACTGGCTAAAGTTCCAGAAATGAGAGGTTATTTCACTCTTACCGGATTCGGTAGGTCTCCCCAAGCTAACCGAGCTTTTGCTTTCACCAACCTGAAACCTTGGTCAGAACGCACAAAACCAGAGCAAGCACAACAAGAAGTTGTCAAACGCTTATTTGGAGCATTTGCACCTATTACAGATGCACGAGTATTTCCAATTAATCCAGGTTCGTTACCAGGTACAGGCCGTAGTCGCCCGGTGCAGTTTGTTTTGCAGGGAAATGATTTTCAAGAGTTAGCGCGAGTATCCCAAGAATTTAGTAATGAGGCGCAACAGTTACCCCAACTAGGTAATATTGACACAGACTTGAAAATTAATAAACCTGAGATAGTAGTAGAAATAAATCGTTCTCAAGCTGCTAATTTAGGAATATCGGTAGAGGATATTGCTCAGACATTACAAATCATGATGGGAGGGGAAGATATTACCAACTTTAACCAAGGAAACCAACGTTATGATGTAATTGTGCGAGCTGAGTCAGAGTTTCGGAATAATCTCCAAGATATTGACGACTTATATGTGCGAACCCAACAAGGGGAAATGATACCTTTGAGTAATGTAGTGACTGTGAAGACAAGCACAACTCCTCCTGAGATTAACCATTTTAACCGCTTTCGTTCGGCAACAATTACAGGAAGTCCGGCACCAGGAGTTAGTTTGGGTGATGCGTTGCAGGCGTTATATGATTTGGCAGACAGAATGTTGCCTGCTGATATGCGGACAGCGCTCAAAGGGCAGTCAGCACAGTTTCGAGATGCTGGTCAAGCAACGGTATATATTTTTGGGTTGGCATTGATTTTTATTTTCTTGACCTTGGCAGCTCAGTTTGAGAGTTATGTTGACCCGGTGGTGATTTTGTTAGCGGTTCCGTTGTCATTGTTGGGTGCTTTTGGAGCATTGTGGTTAGCGCAGTTGGAGATTAATGTTTATAGTCGTATTGGGTTAATTATGTTAATTGGTTTAGCAACTAAGAATTCAATTTTGATTGTAGAATTTGCTAACCAGTTGTTAGCAGAGGGAATGTCTATTACAAAAGCTGCTGTTGAAGCATCGCGGTTACGTTTTCGTCCGATTTTAATGACGGCGTTTTCGACTATTTTCGGCGTTATGCCATTAGCTTTTGCTTCTGGTGCGGGTGCTGCTAGTCGGGTTTCTATTGGGATGTCCGTTATGGGTGGAATGTTGGTGTCTACGATTTTGAGTTTGTATGTAGTGCCAGTATTTTATGTAATGGCAAAAGGTTTGCAGTCTAGTTTATTTCGTAAGTTTGCTCAAGACATGGCAGAGGGTTATGAAATGGATGCAGCTTTTGAAGAGAATGGTTATGTTAACGGCAATGGAAATGGTAATAGTCATGTTAATGGTAACGGTAATGGGAAAAATGGTTATAGTGACAGTAAGTCTGAGGATGGTGTAGAAACAGTTAGACGAGGATAGTTTTTTTGTTAGAGGCGATCAAACCATAAAGTAGGGAAGTTCCATGGAACTTCCCTACAGAGTCATCATTTTTTTATGTAGTTCATTAACCTAAAAACTTTTGTAGTAAACCAACACAGCTAAAATGGTGCAATAGTAGGGGCGGGTTTTAGCTAAAATTTTAATGCTTACTCTAAGATTTACACCGAACCGCCCTAATGCACACCCATTAGTTCTGTCAGTCCATCAGAAACAACAAATACAATTATACCAGAAATAGAGATTAATGATCCATCAAGATTTACTCCTAGTGCTGAACCATTGTCTGTTCCAATTACAGAGGTAAATAATTCAGATAATATAATTCTACCTGAAAATTTACTAATTGATGAACCAACACTAGATATTTTTACAGATGAAACAGATGAATCGGTAGATCCTTTAACTGGCGAGGCAACGATTAATCAAGCTGTAATTGTTGATGCCCAGGAGGACGAGGGTCCAAATATTGTTACTGATGCAACTATACAAGCCAGCAACATTTTTTCAGATGCCTGGAATAGAATTCAGAATGTAGGTCAAGGAATTCAGAACACAGCTCAAGATATAGGTAATTTCTTATTTACTCCTGACCCCATTCCTAGAGCTGCTGCCCCATACTGGCTATTTAGCCAATCAAATCTGTGACAATCATGCCCAAGAAGCGCTACTTAGGAGTAATTTGTCGGACTTAACTTATGATCGCCCGGAGTTTTCAAAATTCAACCAAGTTTTTGATTTATTTGGGTTTGGGTTAATGGTTAGAGCTATGCTGCTAGTTAGAACTTATCCGCTGAGTCGGTTTGAATCTGAAGGTGCATTTAAGCGACGGTTAGGCTTTGGTCAAGAGGAAAGGTCAAGCGGTCAAGTTGAAAGCTTTAGTAGTTCAGGCTCAAGCCTAGCAAAATCCGAACTCTATAATTGGAGTCGGACGTCGGTAGGTAAGAAACGATTAATCTCCCAGGTTGGCTTAGAAATCCAGGCCAAGTTTGAAGAATATAAGGCTAAATTGAATAGTAAATCTGAAGGCCAAGAAAAAGAACAAACTGGAAAGTTTACCAACTTAGTCCATTCTCGAACTGTGGCCTTTATGTTGAGGCGGTTATTTCCTCTGCTGAAGTCTCACTGTATTGATTAAAAAACTAATTTGACTTTGTCAAGGAATAATTGATTCAGCTTCTGTAGTATTTTTACAGAGAAAAACAAGGTTAAGTCAAAAAAATTAGGAGATAATAAAAAAGATGATTGTAACTACAACTGATCGAATTGAAGGCACTGAAGTTCAAGAATATTTAGGAATTGTTACTGCTGAAGTAGTTTATGGTAGTAATGCTCTGAGAGATTTTTTTGCTGGAATTAGAGATATTATTGGAGGTCGTACTGGTAGTTATGAAGAAGTGTTTAAAAAGGGTCAGGAAGATGCGATCGCTGAACTGGAAAAGCGTGCTAGACGTATGGGTGCTGATGGAGTTGTGGGAATAGAAATAGATACAGGCACTATTAATGTGGATGAAAAAGGTGCATTGCTATTAATCACGGCAAGTGGAACAGCAGTCAAGTTGGTATAAGTCTTATCAGCTTAAGCGAGTGAAGTAGGGAACAGAAAACTTTGTTTGCAGTAGGTTCTCCTGATGTAACAGTAAATGCCGAAATACTCGAAAGTATTTCGGTCTTATAGAAGCCCTAAGCGTATCTTGGGAAAGTTGCGAGTTTTTGGCTCAGTCCTCAGTCCTCGTAGGGGCGTTTTCCTGACGGAATGCTCCGCAAACATGTCGCTCCGCGAAAC
>NZ_LGSU01001152.1 GCF_002260545.1 Hydrocoleum sp. CS-953
ATATTAGATAGATATCTGGTGAAAATCAAAAATAGAATCAATTCTTATCCATAAATTAATTATCAATTACTTCTCTGTGTTCCCTCTTTTCTGGAGAGATTTATTATATCAAATCTACTTAATTCGGTATAAAAAAATGTTTGCTCTTCAGCTATTGCCAAATCTTTCTAAATTCTTTCTCGTCCTAACTCCGTGCCTCCTGAATCCTGATATAATTACACTGATGCTACCAGATTTGATCTTATATAATCAGATTCTATCTCATTAGACATCTCCAAGAATCAAAAATAAAATCAATTATTTCTTCCTATTTCCTTTTCCCTATCACATAAACGATGAATAATCAAGGTATTTCTACTTTAAAATTGCGGCCTACTTCTCACATACAGCAAGCAAATTGGTTTCTGTATAAGTTTAACCCAACGGGTTTGGCAGATAAAATATCTATAGCAATTCGGAGCAAGTCTTCTATAGATATTCCAACTATTAAAAATACACTACAAATATTAATTGAACGTCATCCTATTCTCCGCAGTTTATATTCTGAACAAGATGGAAATCTAATTTCAGAAATTCGGGAAAATGTGGAGATTGACTGGGAAGAAATAGATGCTTCATCCTGGAATAATTCAGAATTAAATGAACAATTATCGGAGCGACTAAAGCTTCCTTTTAATCTGGAAAATGCTGGGGTATTTAGAGCTTGTTTATTTAGTGTTTCGACAACAGAAAATATTTTATTGTTGACTCTGCATCAAATAGCAGGCGATTGCCACTCCCTATCAATATTAGTGGATGAGTTTGTAACTATTTACGAGTCAAAAATTAATGATATTAGTTCAAATTTACTTCCACTAAATACGACTTATTCTGATTATATTGAGCAAGAGTTAGAATTTCTGAATAGTTCAGAAGGAAAAGAAATTGGCGATTATTGGCAGGAAAAGTTAGGGGATGAATTACCTATCTTAGAATTACCAACAAGTTTTTCTCGTCCGAGTATGAGAACCTATAATGGTAATGCTTTAAAATCAACTATCAACTCTGAATTAACTCAAAAAATTCAACAACTGGCAAAAAGGCTAGAAGTAAAACAGGAAGAGATAATATTAGCAGTATTTAAAGTTCTGCTTTACCGCTACACAAGAGAAGAAGATATTCTGGTTGGTTTATTACAAAACCGAGAAAATCAAGCATCATTTGCCGGAGTAGTTGGGAATTTTACTAATATTACAGTTGTCAGAAATTCAGTTTCAGAAAACATTAAGTTTACAGATTTTTTGACTCAAGTTAGCAAGAAAGTATTTGAAGTTGATAATTATCGAGATTATCCTTATGCTCTACTTGTTAAACAATTAAAATCTGCCGATTTGAGTCATTCTCCAGTCTGTCAGGTTGGCTTTAGTTATCAGAAAGTTCAGCAATTATTTAAGGCAAAAGAATTAGAGTTAGAATACTTTGAACTGCCACAACAAAAAGTAGATTTTGAATTGAGTTTAGAAANAGAAAGTATTTGAAGTTGATAATTATCGAGATTATCCTTATGCTCTACTTGTTAAACAATTAAAATCTGCCGATTTGAGTCATTCTCCAGTCTGTCAGGTTGGCTTTAGTTATCAGAAAGTTCAGCAATTATTTAAGGCAAAAGAATTAGAGTTAGAATACTTTGAACTGCCACAACAAAAAGTAGATTTTGAATTGAGTTTAGAAATAACAGAATTACCAGAATCTCTGTTGACTGAGTTTAAATATAATAGTGATGTATTAGAGGCTAAAACTGTTGCTCAAATTGCCGAACATTTCCAGAATTTACTAACAGCAGTTGTAGAAAATCCTGAGACACCAGTTGGTAAATTATCAATTCTGAGTGAGGCAGAAAAACAGCAAATTTTGGTGGAATGGAATAATACAAAAACCGATTATCCTCAAGACATTTCTCTTCATCAATTATTTGAGATTCAAGTCGAGAAAACACCAGATGCAATAGCAGTAATTTTTGGTGAAGAAAAACTGACTTATTCTGAGTTAAATAATAAAGCCAATCAACTTGCTCATTATTTGCAAAAATTGGGAGTTAAACCTGAAAATTTAGTAGGAATTTGTGTCGAACGTTCCCTAGAAATGGTTGTGGGATTATTAGGAATTCTCAAAGCAGGAGCAGCTTATGTTCCTCTCGATCCGGGATATCCCCCAGAACGAATTAATTATATGTTGGCAGACTCTCAAGCATCAGTATTATTAACTCAAGAAAAATTAGTCAATCAACTCTCGGAAATCAAATCGCAAGAAATAATTTGTCTGGATAAAGACTGGGGAAAAATTTCTCTGGAAAATTACAACAACATTGACGCTGGGGTAACACCAGAAAATCTGGCCTACGTTATCTATACATCTGGTTCCACGGGCAAACCCAAAGGAGTGCAAATTTACCATCGTTCCCTGACTAACTTCTTAAGGTCTATGAGTCAGACCCCAGGAATTACTAATTCAGATACACTCCTGGCCGTGACAACTATCTGTTTTGATATAGCAGGATTAGAACTTTATCTGCCTCTCACAGTCGGGGCGAAAGTTGTCATCGTAACTCGTGAAGTTGCCTCTGACGGTTGGCAGTTGTTGTCAACTTTGGAGAATTCAGGCGCAACACTCATGCAGGCAACTCCGGCAACTTGGCAGATGCTACTGACTGTAGGTTGGGAAGGAGTCTCAGACAGAAAATTCAAAATTCTCTGCGGGGGAGAAGCGTTACCTGATAAACTCGCGAGTCAGCTATTAGACAGAGGTGCTGAATTGTGGAATATGTACGGGCCAACCGAAACTACAATATGGTCGTCAACGTATAGGGTGACGCGATCGCCTCTTGATAACAATATTAGTGCTGCGGTGCCAGTTAATTCCACAAAAAATAAGTCCAAGTCTATCGGTAAACCTATTGCCAACACTCAAATCTATATCCTAGACTCCTACTTGCAACCTCTTCCTGTGGGTGTAGGAGGGGAAATTTATATCGGTGGTGTCGGGGTGGCCAAGGGTTATCTCCATCGCCCTGAGTTAACAGCGCAGAGGTTTATTCCCAACCCCTTTGATGATAAAGACTCAAAGCTATACAAAACTGGAGATTTAGCCAGATATCTACCCGATGGCAACATTGAATATTTGGGTCGCGCCGATCATCAAGTAAAAATTCGAGGTTTCCGTATTGAAACTGGAGAAGTTGAAAGTATCCTCAACCAACATCCGCAGGTGAAAGAAACAGTTGTCGTTGCCAGAGAAGATCGACCAGGAGAGAAACGCTTGGTTGCTTATATTGTAGCTGCTGTAGAGAGCGATCCAGAATTATTCAACACTCAAGTTAATAGTTGGCAAGATATTTTCGATCAAAAAATCCAGTCTCAAGACGATGAAGTTAGCGATCGCCTCTTCAATACAGGAATTTGGTATAGCAGCTACGACAACCAACCCATACAACAAAGCCAAATGCGTCTTTGGGCGGATGATATTATTGAGCAAATTTTGGCAAATAAACCTCAGCAGGTATGGGAAATTGGCTGCGGTACAGGTATGCTACTATTTTCTATCGTTCCTCAGACTCAGAGTTATTACGGCACAGACATTTCCCAAGTTTCACTCGACTACATCCGGGAACAAATCGCAGAGCAACCAGACTCCTATCAGCAGGTGACTCTAGCACTGAAGTCGGCGTCAGAATTTGACTCAATATCAGACAATAGCTTCGATGCTGTAATTCTCAATTCCATTATCCAGTATTTCCCCAATCTCGAATATCTCTTGCAAGTCATTTCGGGTAGCATCAGTGCTGTCAAACCTGGGGGGATAATTTTCTTGGGAGATATCCGTTGTCTACCACTAATGCAGGCATTTCACACTTCCATAGAAGTCTACCAAGCTGACTCCTCTATATCTACTCAAGAATTACGTCAGGGCATTGAGCTGCGCAGCCGAAAAGAAAAAGAGTTGTTGATAGCACCGGAATTTTTTGTAGCTTTAAAAGAAAGATACCCCCGGATAAGTCACGTTCAGATCCGTTTACAGAGGGGTGCGGAAGACAACGAACTCAACAAATATCGCTATCATGTACTGTTGCACATTGAGGCTCAAGCGGAACCGATAATAGCAGAGTTAATGGTGGATGGGGAAACAATGGATTTTGAAGATATCCGTCAGTATTTAACTCAAAAACAGCCTACATCCGTTTGCTTTTATAATTTATCTAATGCCAGGATAAACCAAGATATTTTAAGTGTGAAACTACTGGAAAATACAGAAATTGAGGATATAAAGCAATTCCGACAACACTTGCATCAAAGCAAAACTCATGGAATTCACCCAGAAATGCTGCATCAATTGAGTGCAGAGTTGGGATATCAATTGGAATTATGCTGGTCTCTCAACGGCAGATACGAGAGTTTAGATGCTGTATTTGTTAAGTCAGCAGTGGCAAGTCAAGGCATCATTTTAACACCCCTGACTCAGAAATCTCTGAAGATTAGCAACTGGCAGGTTTTTGCCAATAATCCTCTCAATTCTCAGATTTCAGGGGAGATTATACCGCAACTTAAACAACATCTTCACCAAAAGTTAGCAGAGTATATGATACCTTCTGCTTTTGTAGTGTTGTCGGAACTACCCTTAACTCCCAATGGCAAAGTCAACCGTCGCGCTCTACCCGCACCCGATATTTCTAGTTTTAGTAGAAGTGAAAATTTTGTTGCACCACGCGATCTGATAGAAGAGCAACTAGCACAAATGTGGTCAGAAATTCTGAATATTAATCCAGTAGGAGTTAAAAGTAATTTCTTTGAATTAGGAGGTCATTCTCTCTTAGCAGTTAATTTAATAGCAAAAATTCAACAACGCTTTGGCAAACAATTACCTTTATCTACTCTATTGACTAACTCAACAATTGAGGATTTAGGAAGTTTAATTCGAGGAGAAACTCAAGTTAGTTCTTCTTCTCTAGTTCNTCTGAATATTAATCCAGTAGGAGTTAAAAGTAATTTCTTTGAATTAGGAGGTCATTCTCTCTTAGCAGTTAATTTAATAGCAAAAATTCAACAACGCTTTGGCAAACAATTACCTTTATCTACTCTATTGACTAACTCAACAATTGAGGATTTAGGAAGTTTAATTCGAGGAGAAACTCAAGTTAGTTCTTCTTCTCTAGTTCCCCTGCAAACTCAGGGAAATAAACAACCATTTTTCTGTATACATCCTGCCGGAGGTCATGTATTTTATTATCAGGAATTATCCCAATATTTAGGTAATAATCAACCTTGTTATGGGATACAAGCCCAGGGATTTAATGAGGGGGAAAAAATCTTCACAAATGTTGAAGATATGGCCGAATTTTATGTCAAAACTCTGGTAGAATTTAAACCAAAAGGACCCTATCAAATTGGTGGTTGGTCTTTTGGAGGAGTTGTTGCTTTTGAAATGGCACAACAGTTAGTTCAGCAAGGTGAAGAAGTTAGTTTATTGGCTTTGTTAGATCCTTGGGTTCCCATTTTATTAGACCCTAATAAAAAGATTGATAATTTATATATGAGGGGTGTATTGAGTCGTTACTTTGGAGGTATGTTTGGTCGAACAGATTTAGTTACGCAAGATGAATTATTAGGTTTAAGTTCAGAAGAACAAATAGAGTTTATAATTGATAAAGCAGAGAAATTAGAATTATTTCCCAAGGAAGCTACTCGCAAACAAAACCGACGCTTTATTGATGTGATAATTGGTACTTTAAAGGCAACTTATACTTATAAACGTCGTCCTTATCCAGGAAAAGTAACAGTTTTTCGGGCGCAAGAAAGGCATCCCCATGGCATAGATCCTCAATTAGTTTGGGTAGAAATGTATGCTATTTTAGATGTAGCTGATATGGAAGTTGTTATGGTTCCTGGCAATCATTTTACATTTATTAAGGAACAAAATAATAAAGTATTAGCAGAACGTTTGAGTGAATATTTAAAGTAGTTAAGCATTCAGCGGTCAGCTATCAGCTATCAGCTTATCGTAGGGGTTTGGTCTCCAAACCCTCCCAGAAATGAAATTAGGAAATAAATTATCGTAGGGATTTGGTATCCAAACCCTAGCATAAATGAGATTGAGAAAGCAAACCCCTACGGTTTTTTTCACAAATCATTGTCATATTGTTATATCATGTTTAATTGAATAATTAGACTTTGGTAGAAGGAAAGCAGAGAGCAGAATTTTTTTCCATTGTGATAACTGATAACTGATAACTAATAACTACAAAAATCTATGCCTTACAGTAAATTTACCTTGGAGGAACTGAAACAAAAATTTAATATAATTCTGACAGGCAAAAAAGGAAAATTTAACAACTTACCAGAAGTTTATCCTAGTCAATTTCTAATTGAAGCTTTAGAAGAATATTTACCCTTAGCAGTAGCAATAGGTTCTGAAAAAGCTCGATATGAATTAATAGTTACACCAATCTTAGTAGCAGTGATAAAAAATTAAAAAAAACAGATTAGTTTATTTTCTGGCATTGAGTTTAATGTTGACACAGAACTAGAATTAAATGGTTTTTGTGATTTTCTTATTAGCAATTCAACCTAACAACTTTTCATCGAATCACCAGTTATTGCCTTAGTAGAAGCTAAAAACGATAATCTTAAATCTGGTTTGGCTCAATGTATAGCAGAAATGGTTGCTGCTCAAATTTTAAACCAANAAACAGATTAGTTTATTTTCTGGCATTGAGTTTAATGTTGACACAGAACTAGAATTAAATGGTTTTTGTGATTTTCTTATTAGCAATTCAACCTAACAACTTTTCATCGAATCACCAGTTATTGCCTTAGTAGAAGCTAAAAACGATAATCTTAAATCTGGTTTGGCTCAATGTATAGCAGAAATGGTTGCTGCTCAAATTTTAAACCAACGTCAAGTTCAATAATGGATAATGGATAATGGATAATTGATAATTACCTCTCCCTAAAACGGATTGGATTGAATAAAAGGAAAAATTTTTTTTGTTTCTCTTTGAAAGGAGAGGCTTTATACCTTGATTTTTCGGTAACAATATTTCCCAAATTTATGGAGCTATTACTACTGGAACTGTTTGGCAATTTTTAGAGTAAAAATTTGAAACTGTGGTATTATATTTACAGGAATATTATGTGTAAAACTTACCAAAAATTTTAGGAATATTGACCAGTTTTGTTAGTTAATAATTATGCTTTTATAGTATAGTAATATAGCAATCCTAAAACTGTAGTGGTTTGGTCTCCCAACCCTCCCAGAAATTAAATTGGGAAACAAATTATCGTAGTGGTTTGGTCTCCCAACCCTCCCAGAAATTA